>NZ_LSJO01000464.1:0-8414 GCF_001556735.1 Sphingomonas sp. CCH9-F2
GCCCCGCAGCGGCTGGACCTGCGCCGCGCCAACCGCCACGGGCTGATCGCCGGGGCGACCGGCACCGGCAAGACGGTGACGTTGCAGGGCGTGGTGGAGGGCTTTTCCGCCGCGGGCGTCGCGTGCTTCGTCGCCGATGTGAAGGGCGACCTGTCCGGCCTCGCCATGGCCGGATCCCCGGCCGCCAAGACACATCCGATCTTCACCGCGCGCGCCGCACAGATTGGCATGACCGACTGGGCCTATGCCGACACGCCGGTGCAGTTCTGGGACCTGTACGGCGAACAGGGTCACCCGATCCGCACCACCGTCAGCGAGATGGGGCCGCTGCTGCTCGCGCGGCTGATGGGGCTGAACGAGGTGCAGGAAGGCGTACTGACGATCGCCTTCCACGTCGCCGATCAGGACGGACTGCTGCTGATCGACATGGACGATCTGCAGGCGATGCTGGCGCATTGCGCGGAGCGCGCCGACGAGCTGACCGTCACCTACGGCAATGTCGGCAAACAGTCGATCGGCGCGATCCAGCGCGCGCTGCTCCAGCTGCGCTCGCAGGGCGCCGACCATTTCTTCGGCGAACCCGCGCTCGATCTGGACGACCTGTTCGGCGTGGACGACCGGGGCCGCGGTCTCGTCAACGTGCTGGCGGCCGACCGGCTGATGGCCAGCCCGAAGCTGTATTCGACGTTCCTGCTGTGGCTGCTGTCCGAACTGTTCGAACATTTGCCGGAGGTCGGCGACCCCGACCAGCCGAAGCTGTGCTTCTTCTTCGACGAGGCGCATCTGCTGTTCGACGACGCGCCCGATGCGCTGATGGACAAGATCGAGCAGGTCGTCCGGCTGATCCGGTCGAAGGGCGTCGGCGTCTATTTCATCACCCAGAACCCGATCGACATCCCCGACAAGGTCGCCGGGCAGCTCGGCAACCGCATCCAGCACAAGCTGAACGCCTTCACCCCGCGCGACCAGAAAGCGGTCAGCGCCGCGGCGCAGACCTTCCGCCCCAATCCGGCGGTCGACGTGGCGAGCGCGATCACCGAGCTGAAGGCCGGCGAGGCGCTGGTGTCGCTGCTCCAGCCCGACGGCGCCCCCGCGCCGGTCGAGCGCACGCTGATCCGCCCACCCGCCAGCCGCGTCGGACCGGTCACGCCCGAGGAACGCCGCGTGCTGATCCAGACCGACGTGATCGGCGCCAAGTACGACACGATCGTCGATCGCGATTCGGCCGAGGAACTGCTGGCCGCCAAGACGCAGGAGGCCGCCGCCGCGGTCGCCGCCGCCCGGGCGCAGGACGAAGCGGACAAGGCCGCCGCGCTCGCCGCAAAGGAGCAGGCGAAGGCCGCCAGGGACGCCGAACGCGCGCGCATCGCCGCGCAGCGCGACGCCGACCGCCAGGCGCGCGAGGACGACCGCGCCCGCCGCGCCGCCGAGCGCGAGGCGGCGAACAACCCGTGGAGCAAGGCGATGACCTCCGCCACCCGCTCCGCCTCCTCCGCGATCGGGCGGACGGTGGCGAACGAGGTGACCAAGGCGGTGCTGGGGTCGGGCCGCGGCAGGTCCGGCGGCGGCCTGCTGGGCCAGGTGATGCGCGGCGTGCTGGGCGGCCTGCTGCGGCGATAGGGGGCACCGAAAGGAACGTCACCCCAGCGAAAGCTGGGGTCTCCCGCGATCATCCGCCCCGCCCGCCCGGCAGAAAATCCCGGCCTTCGCTGGGATGACGCACCCTTTCACCCACACCGCGCAACCCCGATGACTCGCGCGCGCGTCTCCGTTACATCGCCGCAATGAGCACGCCGATCTTCACCCCCATCACCCACGCCGATCTCGTCGCCCATGTCCGCGCGCTGGCCGCGGCCATGGCGGCGGATGCGGACTGGACGCCCGCGCATATCATCGGCATCGGCCGTGGCGGGCTGATCCCCGCGGTCTATCTCAGCCACGCCACCGGCCTGCCGATGCTGGCGGTCGATTATTCGTCGCAGTCGGAGGAACTCGCCGCCGATGCCATCGCCAAGCTCGCCGCGCGCACCCGCGCGGGCCAGCGGCTGCTGTTCGTCGACGACATCAACGACAGCGGGCGCACGATCGGGCACCTGCGCACGATGCTGGCGCGCGAGGGCGCGGCCGAAGGCGCGGTGCGGTTCGCCACGCTGATCGACAATTGCCGATCGGGGCAGCGGGTCGAATATGCCGCGCACGGCATCGACCGCCAGGTAACCAAGGACTGGTTCGTCTTCCCGTGGGAAGCGATGGCGCCCGACAGCGCGATCGCCGCCGACGCCGCCGAGGTGCCCGAACGCATCGCCTGACGTCCCGAATGCCGGAGGCAGCATGACCGACGCCCTTCCCCATGCCGCCGGCGAACATCATCTGGTCCACCGCACCGGCTGGCTGCGCGCCGCGGTGCTGGGCGCCAATGACGGGATCATCTCGGTCTCCAGCCTGATCGTCGGGGTCGCGGCCGCGCCGGGGGCGACCGCGGGCGCGGTGCTGATCGCCGGCACCGCGGCGCTGGTCGGCGGCGCGCTGTCGATGGCGGCGGGCGAATATGTCTCGGTCAGTTCGCAGGCCGATACCGAGCGCGCCGACCTGCGCCGCGAGGCGGCCGAGCTGACCCGCGCGCCGATCGCCGAAACGCGCGAGCTGGCCGCCATCTACGAATCGCGCGGCGTCGACCCCGCGCTGGCGCAGCGGGTGGCCGAACAGATGATGGCGCATGACGCGCTGGGCGCGCATCGCCGCGACGAACTGGGGCTGGCGGACGACGGCGGTTCCAACCCGGCGCAGGCGGCGCTGTTCTCCGCCGCGGCGTTCGCCGCCGGCGCGATTCCGCCGGTGCTGGCCGCGCTCGCCCCGCACGGCGCCGTCCTCTATGCCGTCCCCGCCACCGCGCTGCTGCTGCTGGCGTTGCTGGGCGCACTCGGCGCGCGAGCGGGCGGCGCGCCGGTCGGGCGCGGGATGGTGCGCGTCGTCGCGCTCGGCGCGCTGGCGATGGCGGTCACCGCGCTGATCGGCAAGGCGACCGGCACGGTGATCTGATCCGCCGCGCCGTCACCTCACTTCTTGATAAGCCCGATCTCGACCAGCCGTTCGTGCAGGTAACCGTTGGCGGTGATCGGCGCGGGATAGCGGTTCGGCCGGTCGGCGGTGATCGTCTGCGGCAGGGTCTCGATCAGGAAATCGGGCGCGGGGTGCAGGAAGAACGGCATCGAATAGCGCGAATGGCCGCGCCGTTCGGGCGGCGGGTTGACGACGCGGTGCGTGGTCGACGGCAGCACATGGTTGGTCAGCCGTTGCAGCATGTCGCCGACATTGACCACCATCGCCCCCTCCGGCGGCTTGATCGCCAGCCAGCGGCCCGAATCGCGATCGAGCAGTTCCAGCCCGGCTTCCTCCGCACCCAGCAGCAGCGTGATGAGGTTGATGTCCTCATGCGCGCCCGCGCGCACCCCCTCGGCATCGGCGGGGATCGGCGGATAGTGGAGCAGCCGCAGCACCGAATTGCCGTCCTTCACCGCCGGGTCGAACCAGTCGGGCGCCAGCCCCAGATGCCGCGCGATCGCCGACAGCAGCCGGTCGCCCGCACGATCGAACGCGGCGAACATTTCAACGAACGTGTCGCGGAACCCCTCGGGCCGCGCCGGCCACACGTTCGCGGCCATTTCCCCGGCATAACGATGCCCGGGCGGCAGCTCGCGTCCGACGTGCCAGAATTCCTTCAGATCGACGTGGCGCGCGTCCTTGGCGATCTCGGTCTTGAACGGGGTATAGCCGCGCGCACCGCCCCCGCCGGGGATGTGATAACCGCGCTTCTCCTCCTCCGGCAGCGCGAACAGCGCCGCGGTCTCGGCCCAGGCGCGGTCGATCAGCGGCTGCGGCACACCATGGTCGGCGACAATCGCGAAGCCGAAGCGCTCGAACGATCCGCCCAGCGCCGCGGCGAAGCCGTCGGGGTCGCGATCCTGGTCCTTCAGGCTCAGCGTCGGAACCTGGGCGGCGGGGGTGTCGAGCATAGGAACGTCCAACTTGTTGATGTGCCGACAATAGGCGCGCACGCCCCGACATGCCAGCACCGCTGGACGCGTGACACCGCGCGCCCGCTGCCCTAGGCGCGGGGGCATGTCGTCTTCCCCTGCCCCCACCGATCGGGGACCGCCGCTACCGCTGCCCGAATTCGTCGCGCTGATCGCCGCGCTGATGGCGCTGACCGCGCTGGGGATCGATTCGATGCTGCCCGCACTGCCGGCGATCGGCGATACGCTGGGCGCGCCGGATGCCAATGCGCGGCAATATGTCATCACCGCCTTCGTCCTGGGGTTCGGCGGCGGGCAGCTGATCCACGGCCCGCTCGCCGACCGGTTCGGGCGGCGGCGCAGCCTGATCGCGGCGATGACGATCTATGTCGCCGCCAACGCGCTGTGCGCGATCGCCGCCAGTTTTCCGCTGCTGCTGGCCGCGCGCGTCGCCGCCGGCTTCGCGATTGCGGCGGCGCGCGTATCGGCGGTGGCGATCGTGCGCGATTGTTTCGAAGGGCGCGCGATGGCGCGGGTGATGTCGATCACCTTCATCGTCTTCATGATCGTGCCCGTGCTGGCGCCGGCGTTCGGCGCGGGCGTGCTGCTGTTCGGCGGGTGGCGCGACATCTTCTGGGCGGTGGCGGTCGCGACCATCGTGGTGCTGACGTGGTTTTCGTGGCGGATGCCCGAAACGATGCACCGCGAGGATCGCGTGCCGCTGTCCCCTGCGCGGATCGTCGCCGGGTGGCGGCTGACGCTGTCGGATCGCTGGTCGCTGGGCTATACGCTGGCGGCGACCGCGCTGCTCGGCGCGCTCTACGGCTATCTCAATTCGATCCAGCAGATCATGGCCGACACGTTCGGGCGCCCGCGGCTGCTGCTGGTGATCTTCGCCACCACCGCGGGGACGATGGCGGCGGCGAACCTCGCCAATGCGCGGCTGGTGATGCGCGTCGGCACGCGGCGGCTGGCGCATGGCGCGGTGCTGCTGCTGATCGCCACCGCCGCGCTGCACCTGGCGCTGGCGCTGGCGGGGGTCGAGGACCTGTACGTCTTCGCGGTACTGCAGGCGATCACCATGGGCTGTTTCGGGCTGGCCAGCGCCAATTTCTCCGCGATGGCGATGGAGAATATGGGGCATATCGCGGGCACCGCCTCCAGCGTGCAGGGTTTCACCAGCGTGACGATCGCGGCGGGCGCGGGCGCCGCGATCGGGCAGGCGTTCGACGGCACCACCGTGCCGCTGACCGCCGGCTTCCTGGTGGCGGGCATCCTCTCGCTCGCCGCGGTGCTGGTCACCGAACGCGGCCGGCTGTTCACGACGCGCTGAACCGAGCGATGCGCGCGGAACCGCGCTCGCCCGTCCGCCGTTCGTCGCCATCATCGGCATGAGGAGCTTCGCGATGGGCGGACAGCATATCCACGGACACGGTTCCGGCGACGACGGCTATGACGAGGACGGCTACGACGAAAGCCAGCGCGCCGAAATCCTGGAGGCGACCCGCGACGGGCCGAGCGACGGGACGATCATCGTCGATCTCGATCCCGATATCAGCGAGGACGACGATCTGGAGGATGAGGACGAACTGACGCTGCGCGACGGCCAGGTCGGCGAGACCGACGCCACCGTGGCGCAGGACGATGCCGACGTCGAGGAAGACGAGGTGCAGGAAGACTTCGACGACGACGACGACGCCGACGATGATGGCGAGGAAGCCGAACTCACCGATCGCGACGACGCCGCGCTGCGTCCCTGATCGCTGCCCCCCGCCGCCGACGCGCGCCATTGCACCGGCGCGTCGGCGGCGGCATGGCGGGGAACCCCTTTCCCCATTCGCGGAACGCTGCGCGCCATGCCCACGATCGCCCTGCTGATCGCGTCCAACTGCTTCATGACGATCGCCTGGTACTGGCATCTGAAGGGTGGGGAGGACAAGGCGCTGCCGCTGGTGATCATCATCAGCTGGGCGATCGCCTTCTTCGAATATTGCCTCGCGGTGCCGGCCAACCGCATTGGCTATCTGCACGGGTGGACCGGCGGGCAACTGAAGGTGACGCAGGAAGTCATCACGCTGGCGGTCTTCACCATCTTCGCGATCGTCGTGCTGAAGGAGCCGCTGACCTGGCGTCACGCCGGGGCGTTCGGCTGCCTGGTCGGCGCGGCGGCGTTCATGTTCGCGGGGCGTTGACGATCGCGGCCCGCGCAGCCACGCTGTCCGCATGATCGCTGCCCTGCTGCTCCTGCTACAGGCCGCTCCGGCGGACGTGCCCGCGCGCTTTTCGGTGCTGGCTCCGGTCGCCAACCAGCCGTGCGTGCGCGGGCGCGCGCCGGACGAGATCGTCGTATGCGCCGATCCGCTGCCCGACCAGAAGCTGCCGCTGCCCCACGAAGTGCCCTCGTCGCTGCCGCAGCCGGTCAACCGCAACGCGGACGGCATGGGCGCGCTCGCCGCGGAGGGCACGCCGTGCGCGGCGCGCGTCGGCGGGTGCCAAGTGGGGATCGACCTGCTCGGCATGGGGACCGCGGCGGTGCGCGGCATCCAGAAACTGGTCGCGCCGGGCAGCTGCTGCGAACGCGACGGAGAGGGAACCAGCACCGGGATGCTGGTCGGCGACGTGATCGGCGGCGTCGCGCGCGCCTTCCGCCCGCACGCGAAGGCGCCGAAGGGCGAGCGGGTGCCGATCGACCTCGCCGAACCGTCGATGGCCGGACGGGTCAGCCCCTAGGCCGGCCCGCCTACGCCAGAATATGCATCCACAGCGGCTCGCCGGTCAGGCTCTGCGATCCGCGCAGCCGTTCCAGCGCCTGCTCGACGCAGCGTTCCGGCCCTTCGTGCGTGACGATCGCGACCAGCACGCTGCCCTCCGCTGACGCGCCGCGCTGGATCAGGCTTTCGATCGAGACGCCCGCATCGCGCATCGCCGCGGCGATCTCCGCCAGCACGCCGACACGATCCGCGACCGAAAAGCGCAGGTATGCGCGCCCGCGCCGCTCACCGCTGTCGGCCGCCGCGGTCGTCGCCAGCGCGTCGGCGGGCATCGCATAGGCCGGGCCGAACTCGCCGCGCGCGATATCGATCAGGTCGGCGACCACCGCGCTCGCGGTCGGCCCCGCCCCCGCGCCCGCGCCCTGGAACAGCAGCCGGCCGACGAAATTGCCCTCCGCGACGACCGCATTGGTCGCGCCGGTGACATGCGCCAGCGGATGGTCGCTGGGCACCAGATGCGCGTGGACGCGCTGGAACAGCCCCGCCGGCCCGGCCTCCGCCACGCCGATCAGGCGGATGCGATAGCCCAGCGCCGCCGCTTCCGCGATGTCCGCCGCCAGCAGGTGGCGGATCCCGCTGATCGCGACGTCGTCGAACGCGGGCGCGGTGCCGAACGCCAGGCTGGCGAGGATCGACAATTTGTGCGCGGCATCGACGCCATCGATGTCGAACGACGGATCGGCCTCGGCAAAGCCCAGCGCCTGCGCCTCGGCCAGCACCGCGGCGAAGTCGCGCCCCTCGGCCTCCATCTTCGACAGGATGAAATTGCACGTGCCGTTGAGGATGCCGTAGACGCGCCCGATCGCATTGGCCGCCGCGCCCTCGCGCAGGCCCTTGATGACCGGGATACCCCCCGCCACCGCCGCCTCGAACTTCAGCGCCGCGCCCGCTTCCTCGGCAGCGCGCGCCAGGTCGAGGCCGTGGTGCGCCAGCATCGCCTTGTTCGCGGTGACCAGCCCCTTGCCCGACGCCAGCGTGCGCCGCGCCAGCGCCAGCGCGGGGCCGTCCGATCCGCCGATCAGCTCGACGATCACGTCGGCATCCACGTCCGCCAGCGTCGCGGTATCGTCGACCCAGGCGAAGCGCGACAGGTCGACGCCGCGGTTCTTCAACCGGTCGCGGGCGGACACGGCGACGACCTCGATCGGGCGGCCGGCGCGGCGCGCGATCAGCTCGCGGTTCTCGTCCAGCACGCGGATCACCCCGCCTCCGACGGTGCCCAGCCCCGCCAATGCCACCCGCAATACGTCCGCCATCGCCTGTCCCCCCACGTCGCCGGCCGCGATTACGGCGTGGCGCACGCGATGTCGAGCACAGGCGATTCGCCGACGAATGCATATTTTGCAACCGCAAGCGAATCACATTGCACTTGCACAATCATGTGTTGCGATGCACAAAAGCCGTGCCTTTCAGGCATCCTCTCCTAAAAACTTTCACAGCCGGGCTTCTGCCCGGCTTTTTTTTGGCCGCCGCTTGCGATACACGAATCGGGCCGCACCCCAAAAAACAACGCGCGCAGGAGCAGGATGTCGCCGGTAGGACCGGCAGATGACCGGGGGAGCGACATGGCCGCGCTCCCCCCGCGTATGCGATCAACGCACGATCCCACTGTTGCCCGTCCAGCCCTTGT
>NZ_LSJO01000465.1:0-1665 GCF_001556735.1 Sphingomonas sp. CCH9-F2
ACCGCGCTTGCGGCGGTGGCCGGCGGCATCATCGGCCTGTCGTGCCAGGGCAATTCGACCGCGGAGCTGAACGGCGTCAGCATCGCCGACGAGCGCAGCGAGGACGAATTCACGGGCACCGCCATCGCGTCGTGGAAGCCGATCGACGACCTGCTCGTCTACGGCAGCTATTCGCGCGGCTACAAGGCGGGCGGTTTCAACTTCGACCGGTCCGCGCTGAAGGCGCCGACGCTGCCGTTCGCCAGCTTCGGCGGGGGTAGCGCACAGGCCGGGGCACAGGCGCTGGCGCGCAACCTGCAGTTCGATGCCGAGACGGTGAACGCCTTCGAAATCGGCTTCAAATACGCGACCGGGCCGTTCAGCCTGTCGGCAGCGGCGTTCCGTCAGGACTTCAGCAATTTCCAGCTGAACACCTTCGACGGTACGGTCTTCATCGTCGAGAACGTCAACGGCTGCTCGTCCAGCCTGGGCGGCGGCGATCGCGACCAGAGCAAGTTCACCGCGGCACCGAACTACAATGCCGCGGCGGCGACCACCGGCGCGTGCCCGAGCGGCGACGTCGGCTATGGCGTGCGATCGCAGGGCGTCGAGCTGGAAGCGACGCTGGTCCCGATCCGCGACTTCCGCGTCACGGCGGGCATGACCTATGCCGACACCAAGTTCCGCGAGCAGCTGGTCGGCCGGGCCAGCGGCGCACCGCTGAACCAGGCGCTGCGCAAGCTGCCGGGGCAGCAACTCTCGCTGGCCGCGCCGATCACGGTGACGGGATCGGTCGCCTTTACCCCCGACATCGGCAGCAGCGGCCTGTCGGCGCTGTTCTACGTCGATACGCGGCTGACGGGCGACTATAACACCGGGTCGGACCTGTTCCCGCAAAAGGTGCAGGACGGCTTCGCGCTGGTCAACGCGCGCGTCGGCATCCGCGGGCCGAGCGAGCGGTGGGCGGTCGAGCTGTGGGCGCAGAACATCTTCAACAAGGATTATGCGCAGGTCGCGTTCAATTCGCCGTTCCAGGAAGGCGCCAACACCGCCGCGTTCCAGGATCCGCAATATCCCGGCGGCCGGCAGATCTTCTCGAACTTCCTGGCCGAGCCGCGCACCTATGGCGTGACGCTGCGCGGGCGGTTCTGACCGGGCCGGGGCGGGCGGCGGCATCTGTGTGATGCCGTCGCCGGTCCCGCCGGTACATTATTGTAATGAAATGTTTTCCATGTCGCATCCTGTCGCCGCGCCGGGTCGCAACGGCTAGCCTCATCCGACAGAAGACAAAAATGAGGAGAGGCGGATGACCCCGATCACGCACCGGCGGGAAATCGACGAGACCCTGGTCCTCAAGCGCCGCTGGATCACGCTGGCACTGCTGACGCTGACCTATTTCTTCAGCTTCATGGACCGGCAGATCCTGGCGATCCTGCTGGAGCCGATCAAGCGCGACCTGTCGCTGAGCGATACGCAGCTGGGGCTGCTGTCGGGGCTGGTGTTCGCGATCTTCTACGCCACGCTGGGCATCCCGATCGCGCGGCTGGCAGACCGGACCAGCCGGCGCAACATCATCGCCGCCAGCCTGGCGGTGTGGAGCGTGATGACCGCATTGTGCGGCGTGGCGCAGAACTTCACGCAGCTGCTGCTGGCGCGCGTCGGCGTGGGCGTGGGCGAGGCGGGGGC
>NZ_LSJO01000466.1:0-3067 GCF_001556735.1 Sphingomonas sp. CCH9-F2
GGGCCGGGTAGAGGGGTGCGCCCGCCAAGAGGCGCCCCCTCCCCGGTTATCCTCGACGAAACGGGAGAGACGACGGTGGCGGTACTCAACGACGAACAGGTGATGCTGCGCGACATGGCGCGCGAATGGGCCGACAATGAAGGCCCGGTGGCGGCGTTCCGCAAGATGCGCGCCGCCGCACCGGCCGAGCGGTTCGACCGCGACGCCTGGGGCGCGATCGGCCAGATGGGCTGGGCGGGCGTGGTAATCCCGGAGGAATTCGGCGGATCGGCGTTCGGTTACCTGTCGCTGGGGCTGGTCGTGGAGCAGCTGGGCCGCAACCTGACCGCATCGCCGCTGGCATCGACCGCGGTGGCGGCGAGCGCGATCGTGATGGGATCGTCCGACGCGGCGAAGCAGACGTGGCTGCCGCAGCTGGCATCGGGCGAGAAGATCGCGACGCTGGCGGTGGACGAGGGGCCGGTGCATGACGGTGCGGTATCCGGCACCACGGTCGCCGGCGGGCGGCTTACCGGCGCCAAGCCGTTCGTCGCGGAGGGCGACGGCGCGGACGTGTTCGTCGTCGCCGCGCAGGACGGGCTGTACCTGGTCGAGAAGGGCGAGGGCGTGACCGTCAGCCACCGCCACATGGCCGACGAGCGCAGCCACGCGCATGTCGCGTTCGACAATGCCCCGGCGGAAAAGCTGGGCGGGCCGGAGCTGACCGCGGCGGTGGTCGACCGCGCGGCGGCGGTCACCTGTGCCGAGATGCTCGGGATGGCCGAGGCGGCGTTCCAGCAGACCAACGATTACCTCAAGCAGCGCGTGCAGTTCGGGCAGGTGCTGTCGACGTTCCAGGCGCTCCAGCATCGCATGGCCAGGCAGTTCACCGAATTGCAGCTGATGCGATCGGCGGTCGAAGGCGCGCTGGAGGCGATCGACGCCGGGCGCAGCGACGTCGACCAGGCGGTGAGCCTGGCCAAGGCGACCGCGGGCGAGACGCTGAAGCTGATCAGCCGCGAGATGGTACAGCTGCACGGCGGGGTGGGCATGACCGACGAATATGACGCCGGCCTGTACCTGAAGCGCGCGGCGGTGTTGGAGGTGATGTGGGGGAACAGCGCGTTCCACCGCGACCGCTTCGGGCGGCTCAACGGATACTGACCGGGCGGCGCGCCACGGCGGCGCGGCGGACGATGCGCGATCGGGCGCGCGGCCATCGGCAGGCCGCGCGCCCGTTTTCGTTTGGAGTGCGACATAGAAGCATCGGTCGGTCCACTTCGGTAATATAACACCATTTTTCACTTGTAATTCATTCTCCGAATCGCTCCAATCGAAGACGCGGTACGATCGTCAGGGAGATGCGACGACCGCGACGGGAGAGAGATGATGACCAGGTACACGCTGCTGGCCGCGTGCGCGGCCGCCTGTTTCGTGGCGCCGATCGCGGCGGCGCAGGCGACCACCGATGCCAACGCCGGACAGGCGGCGCCTGCGGACCAGACCGCTGGCGGCGCGCAGGACCTCAACGCCGCCGACATCGTCGTGACCGCGCAGGGGCGCGCGCAGGCGCTGGCCGACGTGCCGGTGGCGATTTCCGCGGTGAACGCCGACAGCCTGGCGCTGTCGGGTGCCAACGACATCCGCCAGCTCAACCAGTTGGCGCCGTCGCTGCTGGTGACCTCGACGGGCTCGGAAGCGAACGGTTCGCCGCGCATCCGCGGTATCGGTACGGTCGGCGACAACCCCGGCCTGGAAAGCTCAGTCGTCGTGCTGATCGACGGCGTCTATCGCTCGCGCGCCGGCATCGGCCTCAACGAACTCGGCGAGATCGACCGGGTCGAAGTGCTGCGCGGCCCGCAGGGCACGCTGGGCGGGCGCAATTCGTCCGCCGGCCTGATCTCGGTCGTCAGCAAGCGGCCCAGCTTCACGTTCGGCGCCAATGGCGAGGTGACCTACGGCAATTTCGACTTCTGGCGGCTGGCCGCCGGGGTCACCGGGCCGATCAGCGAAACGCTCGCCTTCCGGCTCGACGGCGTCTACGTAAAGCGCGACGGCTTCTACAACGATCGCACCAACGATACGACGATCAACGATCGCGACCGCTTCTTCGGGCGTGCGCAGCTGGTCTTCGAACCGACCGACGCGATCAGCTTCCGGCTGATCGGCGACTATACCAAGCGCGACGAAAGCTGCTGCGCGGCGACCTATGTCAGCCCGTCGATGAACGAATTCATCGGCAACCTGACCACGCCGGTCGGCTCGGTCAACGCGGGCGTCGCGGCGGGGAGCAACGGCAACAACATCATCAACGTGCTGCGCGACCTGGGCCAGAACCTGGGGGCGTTCAACCAGAATTACAGCCGCGACGTCTCCGTCACACCGGGCCGCAGCTATGGCGGCAAGATGGAGGACTGGGGCGTGTCGGGGCAGCTCGACTGGGACTTCGGCGGCGTCAAGCTGACGTCGATCACCGCCTATCGCGATTATTACAACACCCAGGCCGGTGACGTCGATTACGGCACCGTCGACATCCTGTACAACGCCAACGACGGCAACAACCGCCGCCAGTTCCGCACCTTCACGCAGGAGCTGCGGCTGAACGGCAGCGCGTTCGGCGACAAGCTCGACTGGCTGATCGGCGGCTTCTTCATGGACGAAAAGTATCGCGGGCGCAGCAACCTGCGCTTCGGCAGCCAGTACGGCCGCTTCGCGACGTGCCGCCTGATCAGCGGCGGCGGGCTGGCGGCGCTGTACAATCCGGCGGCGGCGGGCTGCGTCGCCAGCCAGGCGGCGTTCTCGGGCGCGTTCGGGGCGGCCGGCGCGCCGCTGCTCGCCTCGCTGCTGCGGCTCGACGGGCTCAACGATCGCGGCTCGACCGTGGATTTCTACAGCCAGAACACCACCAGCTTCGCGGCGTTCACGCACAATATCATCCACATCACCGACACGTTCGACCTGACGCTGGGCCTACGCTACACCAAGGACAAGAAGCGCTTCTCCGCGACGTTCGGCAACGACAACGTCGCCTGCACGCAGAACCAGGCCGCGTTGACGCCGTTCCTGACCAACACCGCGCTTGCGGCGG
>NZ_LSJO01000467.1:0-3120 GCF_001556735.1 Sphingomonas sp. CCH9-F2
GTTTCAAAGCCGGGCTGTAGCGCGACGAAGAAGCTTGCCTCGCTCGCGCCGCCGGCTTTTGCGACGGCGCTGCGATCCAGCACTGACGCGATGTGATAGGCCGGGTCGGTAGCAATCGTAGCGAGGACGCTGCGGACCTTACCGACCAGCGCCGCATCGTCGGGCCGCGCCAGCCGGATCGCGGCAGTGCCGCCCGCCAGCCACGGCATCGCCTGCCAAGCGGTGGGTTTACCGTCTGGCCCGAGGGTGATGAGGCCAACGTCGACGAACGGCTTGAACAGGTTAATGTCGGTCGCGACCGACTGAAAGCCGTGATCCGACACCACGACGATCGTCACGTCCGGCATCGCGGCGCGGGCTGCGGCGACGAGCTGGCCAACCAGCGCATCGGTTTGCTCGATCGCCACATTGGCTGCGGCAGAGCCTGGACCGCTGCGATGTTCCTCGTGATCTATCCCGGCAAGATAGATCGTCGTGAAGGCGGGCTTGCGCACCGTCAGGATCGCAACAGCAAAGCGGACGCGGGTGGCGTCGCCCTCGACACTTTCATCAATGCCTTGCGCATACGGAACGCCGACGCGCTGCTCCAATTCGGGCAACAGCCCCGGTGTCGCCAGCGCTGCAAGCAACTTTGCATCGTCCGGGGTGCCAGTGCGCCAAATTTGCGGCAGATTGGCATCGAGCCCCGGCGCACCGACCGACACAGGCCAATGCACGTTGGCGGTCGCCAGCCCCTTGGCGTGCGCAGCCGCCCACAGCGTCGGCACACGCACGTCGCTGGCGTACCAATACCAGCCGGTCTGGTTGATGGCCTTAGGATCAAAGGTCAGGTTGTTCGACACGCTGTGCTTCGCCGGCGAGACGCCCGTGATAAGCGTCGTATGGCTTGGATAGGTCAGCGTCGGCAGCACGCCGACTACCCCTTTCGCCGACGCTCCCTCCGCAGCGAGCGCGGACAGGACGGGCAGTTTCAGTCCGCGAGCCTTCGCCTGGCGCACATCGTCCGGCCGCAGGCCATCGAGCGAGACGAGCAGCACTGGCGAGGCGGAAGCCTCGCCGATGGCCATGAAGCTTGCGGCTGCAATGACCAGCGAGCGAAGCATTCTCAGAATCCTTTGCGCAGGGATACGAAGACCTGCCGCGGCGCCCCCGCCAGCAACGTCTGGTTGTCACCGCTCGCACCATAGCCATTCGACCCGATCGTCGAGATGTACCTCTTATCGGTCAGGTTGGTCACGCTGCCCTCGATGACCAAGCCACCGAGCGCCGGGAAGCGATAGCCGATGCTGGCGTCGACCAGCACGCGGGCGCTGACCGACTGGTCGTTGAGGTAGGTGAAATAACGCTTCGACATGAAATCGGCACCAGCGCGGGCGAAGAAGTGCGTGTCGTCATAGACCAATTCCCCCTTGGCCATGTTCTCCGGCGTATCGACTACGGTCTTGCCGCGCGTGGCGGTCAACACCGCACCAGCGGCATTGCGGACGTCGTCGCGATAAGTCGCCTTGTTGTAGGAATAGCTGGCGAAAGCGGAGAAGGCACCGGCAATCCGGTAATAAGCCGACAGTTCCGCGCCATAGCTTTCGACACTGCCCGCATTGTTCAGCGTCGGCGGATTGCCGATGACGCCGGCACCATTGGCGAAGGTCAGCAGCCGGTTCGAGAAATCGACATAATAGCCGACCGCCGACAGTTGCAGCCCGCCACTGCGCAGGCGAACACCGCCTTCCGCGGTCTTCGACGTTTCCGGCTTCAGCGTCGAGCGAATCGCGTTGAACCCGATCTGAGTCGTCGCGAATGGGCCGGTAGTGGCCGACGACACAAAGGCGCGCATATTCTCGGTATAGCTGGCGAACACTTCGGCCCCGCCGCCTAAGCGGAACACCGCGCCGACCTGCGGCAGGAACCAGTCCTTAGCCTCGATCTTTCCGGCGACGAGCGTACCCGTCCTCAGGTTTGCAGTGTTCTGGACGCGCATCCCTTTCCACCCGCCGTTGATCGTCAGCTTGCCGAGCGTCAGGGTGTCAGCAACATAATATTGCAACGTGAACGTGTCGTATTTGCCGTTCCACTGCGTGAAGAACGGGTCCTTCTGAAATGCCAGTGTGTCGCGGTTCGGCGTCGCTGCATCCGCCATCGCGTAGAAGCGGCGCGCCTGAGTGAAGCTGTTGCTCTCGACCCAGCCGCCAAGTTCGATCCGGTTGGCACCAGCTTCATAGGCGACGTGGGTGAGATTGCCGGCGCGGTCGATGCCGTATTCGGTGGTCCGGAACGACAGCGGCGATGCCGTCGCGATCGTGCCGCCATTGCCGTCCCGCGCACCCGCCGGCGTGCCAACATAGGGTGTGATCCACGATCCTTGGCCCTTATTCTTGTGGTAATAGCTGGTCGAGGTGACGGACAGTTCCGGCGTCAGCGTCGCATCGAACGTCACGCCACCGAGCCAATCGCGGCGTAGACCGCCCGCGTCGAAATAGACGTCGTCGACCGTGCCTATGCCTGCCGGAAATGTGACGCCCGCGCTCGGATATGGCCGGGCGGCGACGCTTGCGGCATTCTGGTTGGCGTAGATCTTGGCGATCTGCAACGCGAGCGGGTAGTTGTCGCCGATGTTGTCGTTGTTCAGCCCACGACGACGGATGATGTCATAGCTGAGATCCTGATAATCGGTTTCGCGGCGATCCGAAAAATTCAGGAACGCGGTGATGCTGCCGACCCCCCTGAGATCCTTGACGATCTTTGCGTTCGCCTGGTGCTGGCGCTGGTTGCCATAGCCTTTCCACTTGTCGGTCTGAAGAAAGCCGTAGCTGATATATCCCTTCAGCCCGTCGCCGAGGTCGCCCGTGTCGAGGCGAATAAATCCGCGATAGGTTTGGTCGCTGCCATAGGTGCCCGAACCGACCACGTCGAATGTGTCCGATGGCCTGCGGCTGACGAACTGAAGCGTACCGCCCAGATTGCTCGTGGAGGCGGTGCTGATCGCGCCAGCACCCTGCGCAACCGTCGTGGACGCGAGGTTTTCCGAAATGATCGCGCGACTGATGTGCAGGCCGTTGACGTTGCCGTAGCTCATGTCGCCCAGCGGCACGCCGTCCAGCGTGAACCCTAGCTGGTTCTGGT
>NZ_LSJO01000468.1:0-1872 GCF_001556735.1 Sphingomonas sp. CCH9-F2
ATGCGCGACCGCTTGCCGCTTCGCGGCGGGCGTCACCACTTTTTTGACAACAGGTTCAGGGAAACGTGGAAGCGCATGGAAACATCCTCTCCGGGAGTTATTGGCTCAATGCAGCGTGACAGGTTCGGCGCTCTTGCCGGTGAGGCGCGCGAACAGGTGCGGCAGGTCCGGCAGGACGACGACGTCGCCCTCGCGCCGGACCAGGCAGCGGATATGCTCGCGCGGCCAGCGGATGCCGATCACCGGCGGCTCCTCCGCATCGCCGGCGTTCAGCACGGTGACTTCGTTGACCCGGTCGGCCGCCAGCCCGATCAGCGTCGGATTGCCGTCCAGCTCCAGTTCGATGACGATGATGCGGCTGTCGGCGGTGGTGCTGTGGCGGTCCATGCCGAACGACACGCGCAGGTCGGCGTGCGGCACGATACGTCCGCGGAAGTTGATGACCGCCGCCGCCATCTCGTCCGCGCCCGGCACCTGCGTCAGTGGCATGACGTCGAGGATCTCGCGGACGATGCCCGCCTCGAGGGCGAAGGTCTCGCCGCCTAAGCCGAACGTCAGCACTTCCAGTCCCTGTTCCGGGGTCCAGTTGGGAATCTTGTGATACGGCATAAGCTTACGCAGCGGCGATGCGCCGCTCCTCCCTGGGCTGGCCGAGCGCAACGAGCTGGGCGATGTCGAGGATCAGGGCGACCGAACCGTCGCCCAGGATGGTCGCCCCGGCGAAGGCCGCGACGTTACGGTGCAGCGGCGACATCGCCTTGATGACGGTCTGGTGGTTGCCGATGATCTGGTCGACGACCAGCCCGACGCGCTCCGAACCGGTGCCGACGACGACGATCTTCTGGTAGGTGTCCGGCTTGGTGCCGGTGACGAACAGGTCGCGCAGCCGCAGGAATGGGATCAGGCGCTCACGAAGGGTGATGATGCTGCGCCCGCGCGAGCGCAAATCCTCCTCGAGCGACAGCTCCAGGCATTCCTCGACCGCGGCGAGCGGAATGACGTAGCGACCCTCGCCGACGCGGACGAGCAGCCCCTCGATGATCGCCAGCGTCAGCGGGATTCGCAGCGTGATGGTCGAACCCTGACCCGCCACGCTCTTGACGTCGATCGAGCCGCGCAGGCTTTCGATCGTGCGCTTCACCACGTCCATGCCGACGCCGCGCCCGGACAGGTTGGTCACCTGTGCCGCGGTCGAGAAGCCGGGGTGGAAGATCAGGCCGAGCAGTTCGTCCTCGCTCACCACCTGACCCGGCTGGATCAACCCATTGGCCTCCGCCTTGGCGCGCACGCGCTCGCGGTCGATGCCGCGGCCGTCGTCGGTGATCGTGATGAGCACCTCGCCGCCGGCCTGATGCGCGCTGAGGCGGATGAGGCCGCTGGCGGGCTTGCCCACGGCCAGCCGGTCCTCGGCCTTTTCCAGGCCGTGGTCGCACGAGTTGCGGATGATGTGGACCAGCGGATCGAACAGCCGCTCGATCACGGTCTTGTCGACCTCGGTCGTCTCGCCCTCGGTCACCAGTTCGATCGCCTTGCCGGTTTCGTTGGCCAGATCGAGGATCAGGCGGCGGAAGCGGCCGAACAGCGTCGAGACCGGGACCATGCGCAGCACCATCATGGTATCGCGCATCTCGCCGGCGAGGCGCTCGATCTCCTCCGACACCGAACGCAGCGACAGGTCGTTGCCGTGATGCGCGAGCTGCGACAGCCGGCTCTGCGCGATCACGAGCTCGCCGACGCGGTCCATCAGCTCATCGAGGCGTTCCGCCGGAACGCGGACATGTTCGCCCTGGCTGCGGGTGGCGGCGCGGCGGTCCTGCTGATCGTTCGCGGCGACCGCGGCCGGGGCGGCCGGGGCGGCCGAGGCGGCCGGGG
>NZ_LSJO01000469.1:0-252 GCF_001556735.1 Sphingomonas sp. CCH9-F2
CCCGAGCGACGATCGCCCCGCCGCCGCGCCCGTCACCGAACCGCAGGCGCGGACACCCGCACCCGACCCGGCGCTGGTGCCGCTGCCCGCCGCACCGGTCGTGACGCCGGCACCCATCGCCGCGACGCCCGCGCCGGCCGCGCTGCGCCATGCCGCCGCAGCAGCGCCCGTGCGTGCGCGATCCGGTCCGGTCGCGACATCGCCCGTCGTGCCGCCCGCCGCCGCGCCCGTCACCGAACCGCAGGCGCGGAC
>NZ_LSJO01000047.1:0-2418 GCF_001556735.1 Sphingomonas sp. CCH9-F2
CCTGCCGTTCCCGCTGCGCCCTCGATCGACGGCCTGCCGCTGGGCGTGCTGCCGGCGCAGGACCTGCCGGCCAAGGGGTGCGCGGCCTATCTGTTCTCCACCGGGCAGACTCGCGCGCTGGCGGTGGTGGCGACCGCCGATCCGGGATCGCTGCGGCTGATGCTGGACGGGCGCGTCACCGATCTGCCGCGCACCGGCGCGGAGGGCAATGCGACGCTGGGGCTGACGCCGGCCGCCACCTATGCCGCGGGCGGGGTGACCGCGACGCTGACGCTGACGATTGAGCAGCGCGCGACGCTGACCGCCGGGGCGGCGGTGCCGATCGCGACGCTGCGGCTGGACCGCGCCGGGCAGGATTCGATCGCGATGCCGCTGGCCGGGCTGCTGGGGTGCCGCACATAGGACCGGACGACCAACAACGATAAACGGAGGAGCGGGGCATGAGGGACATTCTGGAGACACAGCGCGCGGCGTTCATGGCGGCGCTGCCCGAGCCATTGTCGGTGCGCAAGGACCGGTTGCGGCGCGCGGCGACGATGATCGCCGAGAATGCCGCGCGCTTCTGCGACGCGCTGAGCGAGGATTTCGGGCACCGCAGCCGCGAACAGTCGATGGTCACCGATATCGGTGGGTCGATCGCGCCGATCCGCCATGCGATGAAGCATCTCGACCGCTGGGCGCGGCCCGAACGGCGCAAGGTGGAGTTTCCACTGGGGCTGCTGGGCGCGAAGGCGCGCGTCGAATACCAGCCCAAGGGCGTGGTGGGCGTGATCGCGCCGTGGAATTTCCCGGTGAACCTGGTGATGTCGCCGCTGGCGGGCATCTTCGCCGCGGGCAATCGCGCGATGGTGAAGACCAGCGAGTTCACGCCGGTGACCAGCGCGCTGTTCGAGGACGTGGCGCCGAAATATTTCGCCGCCGACGAGCTGGCGTTCGTGTCGGGCGGGCCGGACGTGGGCAAGGCGTTTGCCGAGTTGCCGTTCGATCACCTGATCTTCACCGGCGCGACCGGGATCGCCAAGCACATCCTGCACGCCGCCGCCGACCATCTGGTGCCGGTGACGCTGGAACTGGGCGGCAAGTCCCCGGTGATCGTCGGGCAGAGCGCCGATATCGCGCGCACCACCACGCGCGTGGCGACCGGCAAGATGCTGAACGCCGGGCAGATCTGCCTCGCGCCCGACTACATGCTGGTGCCCGAGGCGCAGGAAGGCGCGGTGGTCGCGGGGCTGAAGCAGGCGGCGACCGCGATGTACCCGACATTGCTGTCGAACCCGGACTATACCTCCGTCATCAACGACCGGCATCACCAGCGGCTGACCGACTGGATCGAGGATGCGCGCGCGAAGGGCGCGACGATCGACGTCGTGAACCCCGCGAACGAGGATTTCGGCGCGTCGAACAGCCGCAAGATGCCGCTGACGATCGTCACCGACGTGACCGACGACATGACGCTGATGCAGGAAGAGATCTTCGGCCCGGTGCTGCCGATCCGGCGCTATTCGGGCGGGGTCGACAGCGCGATCGCGCAGGTCAATGCGCGCGACCGGCCGCTTGCCGTCTATTATTTCGGTGAGGACAAGGACGAGGAACGCCGCGTGCTGGACCGCACCATTTCCGGTGGGGCGACGGTCAACGACGTGATCTTCCACGTGTCGATGGAAGACCTGCCGTTCGGCGGGATCGGGCCGTCGGGGATGGGCAGCTATCACGGGCTGGACGGATTCCGCACGTTCAGCCACGCCAAGTCGGTCTATCGCCAGCCGAAGGTCGACGTGATGAAGCTGGCCGGGCTGAAGCCGCCCTATGGCAAGGCGACGCAGGCGTCGATCGCCAGGCAGATGAAGTTCTGACGACGGAGCGGGTCGTGGCGGTGCTGGCGGGCGATGCCTGGCGGTGCCGCGCGATGATCGCGGTGCGCGACGCCGGGCCGCCGGGCGCGTGGATCGGCGCGGGGTTTGTGCGCGATGCGGTGTGGGACCGGCTGCACGATCGCGCGCCGGCGCCGCCCGCGGGCGATGTCGACGTGCTGTGGCACGCGCCGGGCGAGGGCGCCGCGCGCGACGCCGATGCGCAGGCGGCGCTGGGCGCGGCCTGTCCGGGCGTCGACTGGTCGGTGAAGAACCAGGCGCGGATGCACGCGCGTAACGGCGACGCGCCCTATCGCGATATGGCCGACGCGATGTGCCACTGGCCGGAAACCGCGACCGCAGTGGCGGTGCGGATCGATTCGGCGGGGGTGGTGGAGGTCGCCGCGCCGTGCGGTCTGGACGACCTGTTCGCGCTGCTGGTGCGGCCGACGGCGCGGTTCGCGGTGGAAAAGCGCGCGATCTTCGATGCGCGGGTGACGGGGAAGGCGTGGCTGGCGCGTTATCCGCGGTTGCGGATCGTCGCGGCGTGAGAAAAGGCCCGGCGGTT
>NZ_LSJO01000470.1:0-8908 GCF_001556735.1 Sphingomonas sp. CCH9-F2
GGCTTGGCCGGATATTCCTGCATCAGCTTGTACGCGCGGGCATACCAGTCGCTGCCCGGATAATTGGCGCCCAGCACCGCCGCGGCCTTTTCCGCCTCGCCGCGCACGCCCAGCGCCAGATAGGTCTCGGTCAGGCGCATCAGCGCCTCGGGCGTGTGGGTGGTGGTCTGATACTGGTCGACGACGCGGCGGAAACGCAGCGTGGCGGACAGCCACTGGCGACGCCGTTCGTAGAAGCGGCCGATCTCCATTTCCTTGCCCGCCAGATGGTCGCGCACTAGGTCCAGCTTCAGCCGCGCATCGGCGGCATAGCGGGTGGTGGGGTAACGGCGCATCAGTTCGCCCAGCGCGTCCTGTGCCTGGGAAGTGATCTTCTGGTCGCGGCTGACGTCGCTGATCTGCTCGTAATAGCTGAGCGCGACGAGGTAATAGGCATAAGGCGCATCGCGGTTGCCCGGGTGGACCGACAGGAAGCGCTGCGCCCCCTGGATCGCCTGGGTATAGTCGCGGTTCAGATAATAGCTGAACGCGCCCATCAACTGCGCGCGGCGTGCCCATACCGAATAGGGGTGCTGGCGCTCCACCTCGTCGAACAGCGCGGCCGCTTCCTTGTAGCGGCCCTGGTCCAGCCGCTTCTTGGCCGCCGTATACAGCGTGCCGACGTCGCGCGCGACATAGGGCAGGTCGCCGCGATTGCGGTTGGTGGCGCAGCCGGCGATGGGAAGCGCGAGCGCGGCGAGAAGCCCCAGCGTGAGCGGGCGGAAAAGGGGGGTACGCATTGACCCGGCTCTTAGCGTAGAGAGGCGGGGGCGAACAACGGCTTTTGCGCATGCGGAGCGCAAGCGGCCGTTGCGCGTTACCGCGACCGTCCGCATCACCTGCCGAACCGAGGAGTTTCCATGCCCGCCACCCTGCTCGCCACCAAGCGCGTTGAGAAGCCGTGGGGGCGCCACCACCTCTATCCCGGCTTCCCCGATCCCGCGCCCGATGCCGAACCGATCGGCGAGGTGTGGTTCCAGTCGCCGCACCCGGAAGAGCCGGAGCTGCTCATCAAATACCTGTTCACCAGCGAAAAATTGTCGGTGCAGGACCATCCGTCCGATGAGGAGGCGCACAAGCGCGGGCTGCCGCGCGGCAAGGACGAATGCTGGACGGTGCTGGCCGCCGAGCCCGATTCGACGATTGCGATGGGGCCGCTCGAGCCGATGACGCGCGACGAATTGCGCACCTCCGCGCTCGACGGCAGCCTTGAGGACAAGCTGTTCTGGAAGCCGGTGAAGGTGGGCGATTTCTATTATGCGCATTCCGGGCTGATCCACGCGATCGGCGCGGGGCTGACCGTGATCGAGGTGCAGCAGAATTCGGATACCACCTATCGCCTGTTCGACTACGGCCGCCCGCGCGAGCTGCATCTGGACGATGGCGTCGCGGTCGCCGATCTCGAACCCTATGTCGCGCCGTCCGCGCCGGGCGAGGTCGCGCCGGGGCGGACGATCCTGGTCGAGGGGCCGAAATTCGTGCTGGAACGCTGGACCGGCGGCAACCGCGCGATCGACCTGCCGGCGGGCAAGCAGGGCTGGCTGATCCCGATCAAGGGCACGGGCGTCGTCGCCGGCGTCGAATGGAAGGCTGGCGAGTGTGTGCTGGTCGACGGGCCGGAGGCGCTGCACGCCTCGGTCGATGCCGACCTGCTGTTCGCCTACACCGGCGCGGTTCGACTAAGGTAGGGATTGACCCCCGCCCGCCCGACCATCCACATGGTTTCGGCGATAATACTCCCCGGTCGCTGACAGCGCTATCAATCCGGGGGGGAATATGTTGGGTTCCGGCGTGCGCAGCCTGATGAGCTGCCTGGTCGATGACGACATGACGATCTGCGACGTCGACGAAGGCTATGCCGCGGCGATCGGGCGGCCGCGTGAGGACGTGATCGGTTGCCATCTGCTGGACCTGATCCATCCCGATGATCGCGGGGTCTTCGCGGAACGGGTGCGGGCGTTGCGCGTCGACGGGCGAGGCTTTTCGATGACCCAGCGCCTCGCCGGCGACGACGCACAACGGGTGTGGCTGACCCATCACGTCTCGATGCTGCAACTCGGCGCCTGGCGCCGCGTGTCGATGACCATCGCCTATGAGGATTCGGGCCCCATCGACGATGAACGCCGCGCCCTGAAGCGCGCGGCGGAGCGCATCCTCGGCAAGCGGCGATTGCGCGAGCGTTACTGGGGCGCGGCGATGGTCGGCGAACCGGCATTCGACCTGCTGCTGGAACTGTTCGTGCAGGAAGCGGAGGGGCGCGCGGTCTATACCACCAGCGCGGCGGTCGCGTCGGGCGCGCCGCTGACGACCGCGCTGCGCCAGATCGCGATGCTGGTGGAGCACGGACTGGTCCGCCGGCTGCCCGATCCGATCGACCGGCGACGTGTGATCGTGCAGCTGACCGCGGAGGGAACGCGGACGATGACCGATTATCTGGCCGCGACCGAGCGGCTGTGAGCGTGCGCGCGGGACGGGCGCGTTAAAGCCGCGCTTACTGTCGTGCGGCTAACACCCCCGCCATGCTGCGCGTCCTGACGCTGTCGACCCTGTTCCCGGACGCGACGCGGCCGAATTTCGGCGTGTTCGTCGCGCGGCAGGTAGCGGCGCTGTCGCGGCGCGACGGGGTGGCGGTGCGCGTCGTCGCGCCGCTGGGACTGCCGCTTTGGCCGCTGTCGCGGCACCCACGCTATCGCGGCTGGGATGCGGTGCCGCGGCGCGAGGTGCGCGACGGCGTTACCGTCGATCGTCCGCGCTTCCGCATCGTGCCGGGTACGGGCGGGCGCTTCCATGTCGCCGCGCTGACCCGCGCGCTGGTGCCGCTGCTCGATTCGCTGCGCGCCGATTTCCCGTTCGACGTGATCGATGCGTCCTTCTTCTTCCCCGACGGGCCGGCGGCGGTCGCGCTGAGCCGCCGCTATGGCGTTCCCGTGTCGATCAAGGCGCGCGGGGCGGACATCCACCATTGGGGCCACGCCCCCGCCACCGCGGCGCAGGTACGTGCCGCCGGCCGCGCCGCCGACGGGCTGCTCGCGGTCAGCGCGGCGATGCGCGACGACATGGCCGCGATCGGCATCCCGGCGGAGCGGGTGCGGGTGCACCATACCGGGGTCGACCTGACCCGTTTCGCACCCGCCGGCGACCGCGACGCGCTGCGCGCTTCGCTGGGGATCGCCGGGCCGCTGGTGCTGTCGGTCGGCGCGCTGATCCCGCGCAAGGGGCATGACGTGGCGATCGCCGCGCTCGCCCGCTTGCCCGGCGCGACGCTGGCGATCGCGGGGGAGGGGCCGGAGCATGCCCGACTCGCCGCGCGCGCCGCGGCGGCGGGGGTGGCCGATCGCGTCCGCCTGCTCGGCCCGGTCGCGCATGACGATCTGTCGCGCTGGTTCGCCGCCGCCGATGTCATGGCGCTGGCCTCCTCGTCGGAGGGGCTGGCCAATGCCTGGGTCGAATCGCTCGCCTGCGGAACGCCGATCGTCATCACCGACGTCGGCGGCGCGCGCGACGTGGTGCGTGATGATGCCGCGGGGCGGATCGTCGCGCGCGATCCGGCGGCGGTCGCGCGCGCGATCAGCGACCTGCTGACACATCCCCCCGCGCGCGACGCGGTGCGTGCGCACGCGCTGCGCTTCACCTGGGATGCCAATGCCGCGGCACTGCACGCGCATCTCGCGGGGCTGGTTCACCTGCATCAGGCGGCGGGTGGTTGATGCCGCGCCGCCCGGCGCGCACAGCGGGGCAATGGACACGCACGATACCGACGGCGATCGCTTCGTCGACGCCGCGGGGCACCGCTGGGCACCGCTCAGCCCGCTCAGGACCGGGCCGGCGGGGCGCTGCCCGCGCTGCGGGAAGGGGCATATCTTCCGCGGCTTCCTGACGCTCCGCGACGGGTGCGAGGTGTGCGGGCTGGATTATTCCTATGCGGACCCGGCGGACGGGCCGGCGGTGTTCGTGCAATTGTTCGCGTGCATTCCCGGCGTGGTCTTCACGCTGATGCTCCAGATCCTCGCCAGCCCGCCATGGTGGGTGCATCTGCTGGTCAGCATGCCGGTGCTGATCGTCAGCACCGTCCTGCCGCTCCGCCCGATCAAGGGATGGCTGGTCGCCAGCCAGTTCTATTTCCGCGCACGCGAAGGGCGGCTGGTGGACGAGTGAGCCGGTAGGGGCGGTCGCTCCGGCGTCACCGCGGAGGCGGCCGATGCCGCCGCCCTTACGCCTCCAGCGGGTATAGCGCCGCCGCGATCTGCCGGTCTTCGGCGCGCAGGATGCCCCAGACGCGCGCGGCGGCGCGGCTGTCCATCGTCTCCACCCCGATCCCGCGTGCCTCCAGCGCCGCGACCAGCGCGCGCGGCGCGCGGCGCAGTTCGGCGCCGGTGCCGATCAGGATGAATTCCAGCGGCCCCGCCAGGATCGGCGCCAGCGCCGCGTCGTCCAGCGCCGCCAGTTCCGGCGGGGACCAGCCGTCGGCGCGCGTCGCGGTCAGCAGCAGCGCCGGGTACACCCCCATCGTCCCGTCGGGCGCATCCACCTTGAACCCGCCCGCGCCGAAACCGCGCACCAGCGGCCCGGCGGCCGGCCGGTCGCGGTCGACGCGCATCAGGTGCGCGGGCCCACGCGCTCGGCATCGCCGATGCCGCCGCCGCGCCTGGGCTTGTCGTCCGCCTCCGGCTCGGCGCGCAGCCCCAGCGAGATCAGCAGCGAGGACGAGACATAGATCGACGAATAGGTGCCGACGACGATGCCCAGCACCATCGCGGCGGTGAACCCGCGCAGCACGTGCCCGCCCAGGAACAGCATCGCGAGCAGCGCCAGCAGGATCGTGACCGAGGTCATGACGGTGCGCGGCAGCGTTTCGTTGACCGACAGGTTGACGATCTCGCGCATCTCCATCTTGCGATAGCGGCGCATGTTCTCGCGGATGCGGTCGTCGATGACGATCTTGTCGTTGATCGAATAGCCGATGATGGTCAGCACCGCGGCGACGATGTTCAGGTCGAACTCGAACTGCGTCAGCGCGAAGAAACCCAATGTCATCAACAGGTCGTGGACGATCGCGACGATCGTCGACACGCCGAACTGCCATTCGAAGCGGAAGATCGCGAACAGGCCGATGCCGATGATCGCCAGCACCACCGCCAGCACGCCGTTGCGGATCAACTCGCCCGATACCTTGCCCGACACGGTGGAATAGCGGCGGAATTCGGCGCCGGGGAATTGCTGCGACAGCGCGGCCTCGACCTTGCGCACCGCGGCATTGGTCGCGCCTTCGTCGCCGCCCTGCTGCACCGGCAGGCGGATGGTGATGGTGCGCGGGTCGCCAAACTGCTGGAGCGAGGCCTCGCCCACGCCCTGTGCATCCACCACGGCGCGCACGCGGTCCAGATCAGGGCTGGCCGCGAAGCGCTCCTCGATCATCAGGCCGCCTTCGAAATCGACGCCGAAGTTCAGCCCCTTGTACACGGTCAGCCCGACCGCCAGCACGCTGAGCAGCAGCGTCAGGCCGAACGCGAGCCCGCGCAGGCGGACGAAATCGAAATTGGTATCGTCGGGGACGAGCTTGAGCAGTTTCATAGCATTTCACCGTCACCCCAGCGAAGGCTGGGGTCTTTCTCCAACGGGGAGACCCCGGCCTTCGCCGGGGTGACGCGGGGGCGGGCGATCATATGTTGATCGTCTTCGGCTTGGCGCGGCGCAGCCATCCGGCGACGAGCATCCGGGTGAAGGTGACCGCGGTGAACACGCTGGTGGCGATGCCGATCAGCAGCACGACCGCGAAGCCCTTCACCGGGCCGGAACCCAGCACGAACATGATGATGCCCGAAATGGCGTGGGTGACGTTCGCCTCGAAGATCGTGCGGCTGGCTTCCTTGTAGCCAAGCTCCACCGACTGGACGATGTTGCGCCCGCGCCGCCGCTCTTCGCGGATGCGCTCGTTGATCAGCACGTTGGCGTCCACCGCGGTGCCGATCGTCAGCACGAAGCCTGCGATACCGGGCAGCGTCAGCGTGCCGTTCAGCAGCGCCATCACGCCCAGGATGACGAACACGTTGATGACCACCGCCAGGTTCGCATAGAATCCGAACCGGCCGTAGGTGATGAGCATGAACGCCACCACCAGCGCCACCGCGACTGCGGAGGCCAGGATGCCGGCGCGGATCGAATCGGCGCCCAGGTCCGGCCCGACGGTCGATTCCTCCACCACCTTCAGCGCGATCGGCAGCTTGCCCGATCGCAGCGCGATCGCCAGCTGGTTGGCGCTTTCGACGGTGAACCCGCCGTTGATCGCCGCGCGGCCGCCCATGATCGGCTCGTTGATGTTCGGTGCCGAGATGACCGTATTGTCGAGGATGATCGCGAACGGCTTGCCGACGTTTTCCTGCGTCGTGCGCGCGAAGCGGCGGCCGCCCTGGCTGTCGAAGGTGATCGACACCTGCGGCGCGTTGGTCTGCGGCTCGAATTCCTGCCGCGCGTCGGACAGCATGTCGCCGGTCAGGATCGCGCTGCGCCGCACCGCGATGAACGGCACGCCCGACGGGTTGTTGGGATAGGGCAGGATCTGGTCGCCCGCCGGCGCCTGGCCGCGCGCCAGCGCCTGCGGATCGGCGGTGGTGTCGACCAGCTTGAATTCCAGCTTGGCGGTCTTGCCCAGCAGGTCCTTCAGCGCCTGCGGGTTCTGCAGGCCGGGCACCTGCACGACGATGCGATTGGTGCCCTGGCGCACGATCGTCGGCTCGCGCGTGCCCATTTCGTCGATGCGGCGCCGCACGACCTCGGTCGCATCGCCCATCGCGGTGTCGACCGCCTGCGCCAGCCCGGCGGCGGTGGGGGTCAGCACGAAGCGGCTGGTGTCCACCACCTGGATGTCCCACTGCCGCTGGCCGGTCATTCCCGCGCCGGTGCCGGTGATCGACAGCAGCCGTTCGCGCGCGGCGTCGACCTGCGACGGATCGCGCAGCATGAATGACAGCTGGCCGTTACGGCTGGAAATGTCGCCGATCTCGATGCGCGGGTTCTGGCGGCGCATCTCGGTCTGCACCTGTTCGCGCATCGCCTCGACGCGCGTCGCCGCGACGTCGTTGGTGTCCGCCTCCAGCAGCAGGTAGCTGCCGCCGGCCAGGTCCAGGCCCTTGTTGACGCGCGGCAGATGGATGCCCCACGACTTGGTGACCTCCTCCGGCACGAACGTCGGGATCGACAGCGACACGAGCGCGATCAGGATCAGCCAGATCCCGGCCACCTTCCAGCGGGGAAAGTCCAGCATGTCAGTCGTTCGCCGGCTTGCCGCCCAGCGGGGTCACTTCCGCCAGCGTCGCCTTGACCACGCGCACCTTGACGTTGGGGGCGATCTCCACCTCGACGATCGTGTCCTCGACGCGGGTGATCTTGCCGACCAGCCCGCCGGCGGTGACGACCGAATCGCCCTTCTTCACACCGGCGACGGCGGCCTGCAACGCCTTCATTCGGCTTTGCTGCGGGCGGATCATCAGGAAGTAGAAGACGATGAAGACGAGGAACAGCGGCGCAAGGCTGAGGAAACCGGCGAAGCCGCCCGAGGAGGCGGCGCCGGTCGCGGATTGCGCATAGGCGGGAGAGATCAGCATCGGATTCCGTGCATGGCCATGGAGCGGCCGGGGTACGGCCGCTGGAAGGCGTTGCCGCTATCATCGCGCGGCGCGCCGCGCAACGTCGGCGTAATGGCGGCCATCATCCGCTTGCATCCTGCGCGGCCGCGGCGTAGAGGCGCCCCCTCGGTCGGGGCGTAGCGCAGCCTGGTAGCGCATCACACTGGGGGTGTGGGGGTCGCAGGTTCGAATCCTGTCGCCCCGACCAGAGATTTCCTTCCACATCGTCGGATCGCCCGCCGCGCGGCAAGCGCGTTGATTCCGGCGCGCCGGCGCGATACCGCGTCCGCGCGTGCCCCCGTAGCTCAGCAGGATAGAGCGACGGTTTCCTAAACCGCAGGTCGTGAGTTCGAATCTCGCCGGGGGCACCACAACCGGGAAGGGCGCGATGATGCAGGCGCGGAGGCGCGCGGTCGCGGCGGCGGCGGGGCTGGCGATCGGACTGGGGCTGGCCAGCGTCGCACTGGCGTGGCTGACCGGCGGGTTGACCGGCAGTTTCCTCGGCCCCGACGAATCGGCGCATTACGTCAACACGTTGTTCATTGCCGACTGGCTGCGCGCCGGATTGCCCGCGCCGATGGCGTTCGCGCGCGATTTCTATGTCCATTATCCCAAGTTGTCGATCGGCCACTGGCCGCCCGGCTGGTATGCGCTGCTCGCTCCCGCCGCGGCGCTTTGGTGGCCGGGGGCGGCGGCGGCGGCGGTCGTCAGCGCGTTCGTCGCCGGGCTGCCCGCGATCCTGCCCGCCTGGGCGCTGACGCGCGCCGGCGCGCGGCGCGTGGGGATCGCGGCGGCGCTGGCGATGCTTGTCCTGCCGCTGGTGGTGGAAAGCGCGCGCGCGTTCCTGCTCGACCAGCCGGTGGCGCTGGTGGCCGGGCTGGCGGCGATCGCGTGGCTGCGCGCGGCCGAGCGGCCCGGCTGGCGGCGGTTCCTGCTGTTCGGCGCGCTGGCCGCGTTCGCGCCGCTGGTGAAGGGCAATGGCGCGCTGGTCGCGCTGATCCCGCCGATCGAGATCGCGCTGTCGCGGCGCTGGGCGCTGCTGCGCGACCGGCGATTGTGGGCGACGGGCGCGCTGACCGCGCTGGTCGTCGCCCCGTGGTACTACGTGTCGTTCCGCATTTCGGCCGGCGGGTTCAACTATGCGCCCGGCCCGGCCTATGCCTGGCTGGCGCTGCGCAGCAATGCGGCGGCGCTGTTGGGGGAAGTGGGCGCCGCGGGCCTCATGCTGTCTCTATGGGGAGCGGCGG
>NZ_LSJO01000471.1:0-605 GCF_001556735.1 Sphingomonas sp. CCH9-F2
GGCTGGTGCTGCCCCGACTGCTGATGCGCCTGCTGATGCGCCTGCGATTGCTGTTGCTGCTGGCCGGCCATCGCGGTGCGATCGCTGCCGGTCGCGGCCGGTGTCTGCTGCAGCTTCAGCCCGCGCGCCTCGGCCATGTCGGTCAGCTGCGGCTGCGCCTCCGCCAGCAACGCGCGGGTGCGCGGCTGTTCGGCGGTCAGCTGCACCTGAACGGTATCGCCGTCGCGGCGCAGCGAGATGTCGATCGCGCCCAGCGCATCGGGGACCAGCCGGATCGACATGTCGTTGGCATCGGCCATGTCGCGCAGCATCTCGATCCGCTGGATCATCGCCTCCGGCCAGCGCGGCTGGTTCATGTCGAGCGTCTGCTGTCCGGTCTGCGCTGCGGCGCCGGCGGCGGCGACCGGCGCGGTGAACGCCGGCGCGGGCAGCGGGGCGTCGGGCGCGGCGGGGCGATCCTCCCCCGTGACCGCGCGGTGGATCGCATCGGCGAAGGCGCGTGCGGCGGTGTCGATCGCGGGCGGTGCCTCGCCCGTGGCGCGTGGTGCGGCGGCGGGGGTGGCGGGGCCGGCGACCGGTGACGGCGTGCGGGCAAGGCGCGGGGC
>NZ_LSJO01000472.1:0-12223 GCF_001556735.1 Sphingomonas sp. CCH9-F2
CTCCCACCCCATATGGTTGGTCACCCCCATAACGGTCATCACCGTCAGTACCAATGCGAGTGCACCGACATGGATCGGAATCACGAACACCAGTAGCGGAATGGCCACAGCCCCGGTCAGCGCCTCGATCGGGTGGAACGCCATCGCCGCCCAGGCGGTGGGCGGGCGGCTGGCGTGGTGGACGGCATGCGCGACGCGGAACACGCGCGGGCGGTGCATCCAGCGGTGCGTCCAGTAGAACCAGGTGTCGTGCGCGATCAGGTACAGCAGCACCGACAGCGGCCAGTACCACAGGGGGAAGGCGTGGATGTCGGAATAGATTCGCGTCCAGCCGCGGTTCTGCCAGCCCCAGGCGATGACCCCGGCGGGCAGGCCGTAGATCGCGGCGGAGGCGAGGCTCCACGCGATCTCCCGCCGGATCTGCGGGTCCATGCCGGTGTAGAGGCCGCGGTGGCGCAGCCGCGTCGCCAGCGCGAACCCGCCGCTGGCCAGCAGATAGCGCACCGCGACGATCGCGGCCATTGCCAGCGCGGACAGGAGGATCGGCACGACGGGCATCGCGGCGCCTTGTACGGCGTGCGCGGCGGGGCGGCAACGGCGGCGGCCTAGAAGATACCCAGGAACTTCTTGTGCTTCGCCGGCTGCTGGTCGGGGGTCACCGATCGCCCGTCGCCCACGTCGGTGCGCGGTTCGCCCTTGTCGGTGCGCTGTGCCGCGGCGGTGCGCCCGGACAGCACCGGGCCGCATTGCGCCGCCTTGGCATCGCCCGGATCGACGAAGGCGAGGATGCCGGCGACCGGCGTCGCCACCACCGCCAGCCCCAGCCCGGCGCCGGCGCGAGCCAGCAGCTGCGGCGTGATGACGGTTAGCCCCGGCTGCGCGAAGGTGCCGGTGATCCCGACCGGCGACTGGCCGGAAAACAGGCTGAACTTCTTCGCATCGGCGCGCACCGCGATGTCCACGCCCTCGCTGCGGAAGCTGAACCCGCCGCGGCCGAGGATGACGTTCTTGGTCGTGTCGATCAGGATCGGGTCCGCCGCCGCCAGCCCGCCGCGCACGGTGAAGGCGATGAGGCCGCAGTTGATCCGCACCGGCTCCTTCAGCTGATCGGCGAACATCTTCTGGACGAAGGTGCCGATATCCAGTTCCGCCAGCTGGACGTTGCGGGTCCACAGCGTGCCGGCGGGAATGACGAAGGCGATGCGGCCGTTGGCGGTGGCGAGCGAATCGTGGAGCGAATCGCCGCGCCCGGCCAGCTGGATGCGCCCGCCGATCGTCCCCGTCGTCCCCGCCTCCGCCACGCCATAGCCCGCCAGCAGCCGGCCGAGCGGGGTGGGCGCCAGGCGGATGTCGTAGCGGATCGCGCTGGGACGCTGGCGCGTGTCGAAAACGAGGTCCGACGCGACATTGCCGCGCGCCATCGCGAAGGTGAGCGGTGACAGCGCCAGCCGCCCGTCCGCCAGCTTCAGCGTCAGGTCGACGTCGGACACCGGCACCCGGCGCGAGCGGACCGTGGCGATATGCCAGACGAGATCGGCGTCGAACCGCTGCATCGTCGCGACCGGCAGCTCGGCATCGGGCAGCAGCCGCGCGGGCGCGGCACCGGTCGCGGCGGCGGCGGCGACCGCGCCCTTCGTCGCGACGATATCGGGATTGTAGCCGATGAACGGCGCGGCATCGACGATATCGAGCCGCTTCGTCTCCAGTCGCGAATCGAGGTGCAGGCGATCGCCGTTGGTGACGGTCAGCCGCCCGGCCAGGTCGCTGTCGCCGAACGTCCCGGCCATCCGCGTGAAGCGATATTCCTGCCCCTGCTGCACCAGCTGCGCGCGCAGCCGATAAGTGCGCGTATTGGGGATGGCGACGTCGATGATCCCCAGCAGCGCCGCCAGGTTGCGCCCGCGCGCACGCACCGCCAGCGGCACGCCCTCCACCTGCGCCAGGCTGGGCAGGGTGCCGGTGACGTCGATGACATTGCCGGCCGCGCGGGCGCGCATCACCAATTCGTTCTTGCCGCGCGCGACGGTGGCATCGGGCGACAGCAGTCGCGCGGCGAGCGTGAACGGCGTGTCGCGCAGCACCCCGGATCCGTTAACGCCGACCGCCTGCCCGATCCGCGCGTCGGTGGAGCGGATCGTGTCGAGCGCCAGTTGCGTCGTCAGCTTCATGCGAGGATCGCGATAGCGCACGCTCGTCCCGGCGATCGTCGCGCGATCGATCCGCGGCAGGTCGAGCGGCTTGCCCGAGCCCTTCTTCTCGCTGAACGTCCAGGTGTTGCGATCGTGCGCGGCGTTCCATTCCAGATCGACCGCGCCGCGCGTCAGGTCCAGCCAGTGGAACCGCCGCTTGCCGAACAGCAGCGACAGCGGCGCGATCCGCGAATCGATCCGCTCGGCGGTGAACAGGTACGGGCGCGTCGCCCAGCCCGGGTTCGATACCGACAGCTTCTCGGCATAGAAAGTGAGGCGCAGCGGCGAGAAATAGAGCCGGAAATCGCCGCCGACGGTAACGGTGCGGTTCGTCAGGCGACCGGCGACCGATTCGAAAGGATGTTTCAGGAAGCGGCCCTTGGTGACGAACAGCACCAGCCAGATCGCGAACAGCAGCGCCAGCACGCCCAGCGCGACGCGCGCCGCCACCCGTGCGATTCGGCGCGCGCGGGTCGGCGGTTCGGCGGACGCAGCTGGGGCGGGAGCGGTCGTTGCCATGGCGGCACAATCGCCGCGCCGTGCCGGCGGTTCCCGAAGGTTGCTTTTCGCGACGCGTTCGGCTAGGCGGCCCGCTTCTCGAGCCACAGGTGCTTGACGACGGCCCGGCCATCAAGGGCTGCCGCGGCCGTCCAGCCTCAGCGCTCTTAACGAAAGGACCAAAATGCCCAAGCTCAAGACCAAGAGCGGCGTCAAGAAGCGCTTCAAGCTCACCGCCACCGGCAAGCTCAAGCACGGCGTCGCCGGCAAGCGCCACCGCCTCATCAGCCATAACGGCAAGTACATCCGCCAGAACCGCGGCACCACGGTGCTGTCGAAGGCCGACACCGCGACGGTGAAGGCCTGGGCGCCGTACGGCCTGAACTGAGCGACGAGGAGGAATAAGATATGGCACGCGTCAAGCGGGGCGTAACCACTCGCGCCAAGCACAAGAACATCCTGGAACAGGCCAAGGGCTATCGCGGTCGTCGCAAGAACACGATCCGCGTCGCCCGTCAGGCGGTCGAGAAGGCCGGCCAGTACGCCTATCGCGACCGCAAGGTGAAGAAGCGCACCTTCCGCGGCCTGTGGATCCAGCGCATCAATGCCGGCGTCCGCGCCGAAGGGCTGACCTACAGCCAGTTCATGCACGGCCTGAAGCTGGCCGGCGTGGAGCTGGACCGCAAGGTGCTGGCCGATATCGCGATGCACGAGGGCGAAGCCTTCTCCGCGATCATCGCGCAGGCCAAGGCGGCGCTGCCCCAGGCGGCGTAAGCCGGGTCGCGACCTGCTGAGAACGATCGGGCGTCGGTGGCAACACCGGCGCCCGTTTCGTTGTGCGGAGGGGATGTCCGTCCGTCGCCATGGCGAAGCGCGCACCGCCCACCACGCACGAATCGTCACCCCGGACGTGTTCCGGGGTCCAGGGTTCCGCGAGATCAACCGATCGCGAGGATGCGGCGCGGTGGATGCCGGAACAGGTCCGGCATGACGGGAAGAGGGCAACCGTTCGTGCCGAGGATCGGCTAAGCGTGTCGAAGCCTTGTCTCGAGGCACGTGCGGTAGCCTCACCACCCTTCGAGACGCCGTTTCGACAGGCTCAACGTCTCCTCAGGGCGATCGGAAGGGGGCGGTGAACGGACCGGCGAGCGAACGGGTGAGAAGCCGCCTGACTCCGCCCGCCGTGACCCTATTCCGCCGCCCCGTCGTCCGTCGGCGCCGCGCGCCCCTTGAACCCCTGCGCCACGACGAACCATTCCACCGATCCCTTGCGGCTCGACGGCGGCTTGGCGTGTTTGACGGTGGTGAAGTTGCGCTTCATCTCCGCCACCAGCGCGGCATCGGCGCCGCCGGCGAACACCTTCGACACGAAGGTGCCGCCGGGGCGCAGCACGTCGATCGCGAAGGCGAGCGCGGTTTCGACCAGCGCCATGGTGCGCAGCGCGTCGGTCTGCGGATGGCCGACGGTGTTGGCGGCCATGTCCGACATGACCAGATCGGGCGCGCCGCCCAGCGCCTCCATCAGCACGCCGGGCGCTTTGTCGGCCATGAAATCCATCTCGAAGATGGTGACGCCGTCGATCGGATCGACCGGCAGCAGGTCGATGCCGACGATCGCGGCACCGGGCGCCTGGCGGCGCACCACCTGGCTCCACCCACCAGGCGCTATCCCCAGGTCGACGACGCGTTTCACGCCCTTCAGAAGGCCGAAGCGTTCGTCCAGTTCGATCAGCTTGAATGCCGCGCGGCTGCGATAGCCCTCCGCCTTCGCGCGGTGGACGTACGGATCGTTGAGCTGGCGCGCGAGCCAGCGGGTCGATTGCGCGCTGCGCTTGCGCGCGGTCTTGACGCGCTGGCGCCCCGCTCCGGTTCCCCGCATGATCCGCCCTTACGCTCCGGTTTCCATCAGCCGGCGCAGGATGCCCTCGCGGATGCCGCGATCGGCGACGCCCAGCCGCTGCGCGGGCCATAGGTCCAATATCCCCTCCAGGATAGCGCAGCCCGCGACGACCAGGTCGGCACGCTCGCGCCCGATGCACGGCAATTGCGCGCGTTCGGTCAGCGACATGCCCGCCAGTTCCTGGCTGATCGCGCGCATCGCCGCGGCGGGCGCGATCAGCCCGTCGACCTGCGCGCGGTCATAGCGCTCCAGCCCCAGGTGCACGCTGGCCAGCGTCGTCACCGTGCCGCTGGTGCCCAGCAGCCGCAACATCCCCGACGGGCGCGGCAGCCGCGCGGCGAACGGCGCGAAGCTTTCGGTGACGAGCGCGCGCATCCGGCGATAGGCGGCGGCGCGTTCCTCCGCCGACCCGCCGCCGCCCGCGCTCTCGGTCAGCGACACGACACCCCAGGGCGCCGAATGCCAGTCGCGCACGCGCGGCACGGTGGTATCGGCATCGACCAGCACCAGTTCGGTCGAGCCGCCGCCGATGTCGAACACCAGCGCGGGGCCGGTCCCGGGTTCCAGCAGCGCGTGGCAGCCGAGCACGGCGAGCCGCGCTTCCTCCTCCGCCGAGATGATGTCGAGATGGATGCCGGTTTCGTCGAGCACCCGCGCGATGAACGCCGCGCCGTTGGTGGCGCGGCGGCATGCCTCGGTCGCGACCGAGCGGGCGAGGCGGACGTTGCGGCGCTTCAGCTTGTCCGCGCACACGCGCAACGCCGCGATCGTCCGTTCGATCGCCGCATCGGACAGCGCGCCGTTCGCCGACAGCCCTTCGCCCAGCCGCACGATCCGCGAAAAGGCGTCGACGACCGCAAAGCCGTCCCCCTGCGGGCGCGCGATCAGCAGCCGGCAATTGTTGGTGCCAAGGTCGAGCGCGGCATAATGCCGCGGGCCGCCGCGCGCGGGCGACGGCGAATGGGGGGCCGAACGGGCAGGGCGCTGTCCCTGCCGGCGCGGCAATTGGGCGGTGACGTCCACCATTGCCGTCCACTTTCTTCTGTCTGCCGTGCCCGCGTCGCGCAGCGAAATGCGCGCGCCACCGGCCGGTGCTTGACCATCAGGCTACACGCTCGCCCGCCGCGCGGCAAGGCACGCGGACCGGGAAGGGGCAGTGGGGGTTGACCGGCGCGGTCGCAGCCGCTAGACGCGCCGCCTCGTTGCCCGATCCTCTAATGGTAAGAGAGCGGACTCTGACTCCGTCAATCAAGGTTCGAATCCTTGTCGGGCATCCATCCCTTCCTCCGCTAAACGCGGCTTCGCCCCGATCGTTGTGACCGCGGGCGTCGATCGGCGGGAACTGTTCTCGCGCTCGCGATTAGTCCACGTTAAGGGCGTGAGTGTGAACCAGATTATTCCCCATCATCTGTCGGACTATTGCCGCCAGTCGCGGATCGCGCTGGCGATCGCCGGTGTGACCGACGATCATGCATTGCTGACGGTCAATGCGCCGTTCGAGGCGCTGACCGGCTATAGCGCGGCGGAGGTGGTGGGGCAGAACTGCCGCCTGTTGCAGCGCGACGCGCCCAATGTGGAGGCGCGCGAGCGGATCCACGAATTCCTGGGCAGCGACCGGCACGTCAACGTGCGCACGTCGATCGTCAATTTCCGCAAGGACGGCCGGCCGTTCGTGAACCTGCTCTACATGTCGAAACTGCGCACGGGCGACGGCGCGATCCCGTTCATCTTCGCCTCGCAATTCGACGTCAGCCATGCGCAGCCCGAACTGCTGGCTGATTACGACCGCGAACTGGGGATGACGCTGTCGCGGCTGACCCCTTTGGTCGCAGAGGCGGGGATGGTGCTGGAAGGATCGCTGATGACGATCGGCAATACCGCCGCGACCATCGCACAGGCCAAGTTGACGCTGGCCGAGCTCGACGACGTCCGCTTCCCGTGAGCGGCGACACGCAGGAGCGACCCGGCGGAGAGACGGACATGCCCGGCAAGGCCGCGTTCCCCGTCGTCGGCATCGGCGCGTCGGCGGGGGGGCTGGAGGCGCTGCGCGACATGCTGTCGCCGGTGCGCACGTCCACCGGTATGGCGTTCGTGATCGTCCAGCATCTGGACCCCAATTACGAAAGCATGCTGGCGCAGCTGCTCGACCGGCATACCGCGCTGGAGGTGTTGCAGTGCGAGGGCGGCGAGCGGCTGGAGCCGGACCGCGTCTATATCATCCCGCCCGGCCACGGGCTGGCGATTCGCGACGGCGTGCTGGAACTGACCGATTTTGCGCAGCCGCGCGGGCTGCGCCGGCCGATCGACGATTTCTTCCAGTCGCTGGCGGTCGACCGGCAGGCGGATGCGGCGTGCGTGATCCTGTCGGGCACCGGCGCGGACGGCACCACGGGCCTGCGCGCGGTGAAGGAAAACGGCGGTGTGTGCGTCGTCCAGCAGCCGGACACCGCGCGTTACGACGGGATGCCGCTGTCGGCGGTCGGCACCGGGCTGGTCGATTACGTGCGCCCGCCCGGCGAGATCATCGCATGCCTGTCCAGCTTCTTCGCGCGGCGCGCGGGCGATCCGCTGGAAAGCGAGGCGACCGTGGTCGCCGACCATGTCGACGACCTGTGCCGCGTGCTGCGCCAGGCGGTCGGGCACGACTTTTCGGGCTACAAGCGCTCGACGCTGATCCGCCGGGTCGAGCGGCGGATGCACGTCCTCGGGATCGACAGCGGGCGCGGCTATCTGGCGCGGATTCGTAGCGACGCCGACGAATGCGAGACGCTGTTCCGCGACCTGCTGATCAATGTCACGCGCTTCTTCCGCGACGCCGCTTTGTTCGAGCTGCTGCGCGCCGAGGCGATCGCGCCGCTGCTGGCGGGGCGGGACCCGGGCGAGGACGTGCGCGTTTGGATTCCCGGTTGTTCGAGCGGGGAGGAAGCGTACACGATCGCGATGCTGTTCGCCGAGGCCGCGCGCGAGGCGGGGGAGCCGGCGGCGGTGCAGATCTTCGCCACCGACATCGACGAACAGATGCTGGCGATCGCGCGGGAGGGCACCTATCCGGTCGCGGCGCTGGCGGACATTCCGGCGGCGTTGCGCGAACGCTATACCGTGCCGCATGGCGAGCGGTTCACGATGACGACCGCGATCCGCGATCTCATCCGCTTCTCCAACCATAGCCTAGTCAAGGATCCGCCGTTTTCGCGCGTCGACCTGGTGTCGTGCCGCAACCTGCTGATCTATTTCGATGACCGGTTGCAGCAGACGGTGCTGCCGCTGCTGCATTATGCGATCCGGCCCGGCGGCTTCCTGTTCCTTGGGCCGTCCGAAAGCGTCGGGCGGTTCGAGCATCTGTTCCCCGCGATCGATCGCCATGCGCGGCTGTTCACCCGGTCGCCGGGCGCCCCGGCCTATCCGATCGACCTGCCCGGCGGGCTGCGCCAGGCCGCGCCGCGCCGCGACCGGGCGGGGCGCGACGGCGCGGGCACGCTGGCCGAGGATCAGGCCGCGATGCGCCGGCTGGTCGATCGTTACGCCCCGCCCAGCATGGTGCTGGACCAGGACGGCGCGATCCTGGCGGCGCACGGGCGGCTGAGCCGCTATTTCGACTTCCCCGTATCGCGCACCGGCGGATCGAGTGCGATCACGCTGGCGCGGCCTGGCCTGCGCGACGTCATCGGCCCGCTGCTGCGGCAGGCGCGCGACGGGCGCCGGCAGGTGGTGGCCCGCGACGTCGAGGTGGCGAACGAATTCGGCATCCAGCCGGTGGAGGTGGTGTGCGACCCGCTGGGCGACGGCACCTTGCTGTTCGTGTTCCGCGATGCCGGCCCGTTCCGCCCCGCCGACGATCCCGACGCGGTCGACCTGGCGGAGGGCGACGACCATCTGGAGGCGCTGGAGGACGAACTGCGGCTGACGCGCCACCGGCTGCGTTCCGCGGTGGAGGAACTGGAGACCGCGAACGAGGAACTGAAGAGCTCCAACGAAGAAATGATGTCGATGAACGAGGAGCTTCAATCGACCAACGAAGAGCTGTCGACCGTCAACGACGAGTTGAAGACCAAGGTCGACCAGCTGACCGTCGCCAATGCCGACCTGCGCAATTTCTTCGAATCGACCGATCTGGCGGTGGTGGTGGTCGATGCCGATCTGCGCATCCGCAACTATACCGCCGCCGCGACCACGATCTTCCCGCTCCAGCCGGTCGATCGCGGACGCCCGCTGACCGATGTGGCGAGCGGGCTGGACGATGCCGATTACGTCGCCGACGCGCGCGCGGTCGCTGCGGGCGCGCCCGCGACGCAGCGCCGCGTCACCAGTCGCGACGGCGCGCGCACCTTCGCGCTGCGCACGCTGCCCTACCGCTTGCAGAACGGCCGGATCGATGGCGCGACGCTGGTGCTGACCGACATCACCGATGCGCTGGCGCTGGAACGCCAGCTGGCCGACGAGCGCGAGCGGCTGGGGCTGGCGATCCGCGCCGGCGGGATCGGCGTGTGGGAATATTGCCCGGATACCGGCGAGACGGTGCTGGACGGCGCGGAACAGGCGCTGTTCGGGGTGGAGGGCGTGCCGGGGATGGCGATCGACGGGCTGATGGCGCGGATCGACCCCGAGGACCGCCCCCGCGTGGAGGATGCGTTGCGCATCGCCGAGCGCGGCGAGGCCGATTTCGAGGCGAGCTTCCGCGTCCTGACCCCGACCGGGGACACCCGCTGGATCAAGGGATTCGGGCGCACCATCGCGGGTGCCAGCCCGCGCCGGATGGTGGGTGTGTCGATCGACGTGACCCCCGAATATGCGGTCGCCGAAACCCGCGAGCTGATGCTGCGCGAGATGAACCATCGCGTGAAGAACCTGTTCGCGATCATCGGCGGGATGGTGAGCACCGCGGCGCGCAGCCATGACGACGTGCGCACCTTCGCCGACGACATGCGCGAACGGATCGCCGCGCTGGGGCGCGCGCACGCGCTCGCTTCCCCCACCGGCGAGCAGCAGGCGATCGCGCTCGCCGATCTCGTCGCCGCGACGATCACGCCCTATCGCGATCATGCCGGGATCGTTGTGGCCGGCCCGGACGTTCGGATCGACCGCAGCTGCCTTTCCTCGCTCGCGCTGATGCTGCACGAGTGGGCGACCAATTCGGTGAAATACGGGGCGCTGGCGGAAGGAAGCGAGGGCAGGCTGGACGTGACATGGCGGCGTGATGGGGACGGTGTGGTGCTGGACTGGGTGGAGCGCGGCGGCGTTGGCGGCGCGGCATCCGACGATGACCGCGCCGGCGACGTGCGCGGCTTCGGCACGTTGCTGGTCGACACCTCCGCACGCCAGCTGGGCGCGACGGTGACCCGCGCGGCCGACGAGGGCCGCTTCACGCTGGCGCTGCGGCTGCCGGGGTCGGTGCTGGCGCATGGCTAAGCCGGTATTGCTGGTCGAGGACGAACTGTTCGTTGCGCTGGACGTGCAGATGACGGTCGAGGACGCCGGCCTGTCGGTCGACGGGCCGTACAGCTCGCTGGCCGAGGCGCTGGACGCGATGGAGCGCCAGCCGCCGGGCTTCTACCTGTGCGCGATCCTCGACGTGCGGCTGCGCGACGGCGAGGTGTTCCCGGCCGCCGACCGGCTGGCCAAGGCCGGGGTGCCGATCATCTTCCATTCCGGCCATGCCGACCGGCAGGGGCTGGAGGACCGCTACCCCGGCGCGCTGGTGTGCGCCAAGCCGTGTGCGCCGCGGATGCTGCGTGCGCGGCTGGACGACGTGATCCAGGCGACCGGCTAGGCGACCGCCTAGCCGGCCGGCGGGACGCGGGCGCAACGAAACGCCCGCGTCGCGGATTGGGCATCGGCAAAGGAGATGCCATGATGACCGTCAAGCCGTTCGCCATCCTGTCCGTTGCCACCGCCGCCGCGCTGTCGCTGGCGGGGTGCGGCGACCGCGTGGAGGATCATGCCGAACGTACCGGCAATGCGATCGCGGCGGATGTCCATGCCGCGACCAGCAATGTCGTCGACAGCGTCGATGCGCTGACCGGCACGGTCGCCAACCAGCTGGACGGCGCGGCGGCGCGCTCGCTCGACCGCGCCGCGGACCGGCTGGACCGCGCGTCGGACGACCTGCAACGCGACATTCGCGGCCATGTCGACACGGCGCGCGACCACGCGGGCGCCGCGCTGGAGGATGCCGGCGCCGACCTGCGCGAGCGGGGACGCACACGCGACGACGAACGCCGCCGCGCGGCGGATGAGGGGATGCGGTAACCGCGCACGGTGCGTGCGTGGCCCTGGGTTCCGGCGTTCGCCGTAACACGGGGTGGCGCGCGGCACGGCCGTTGCGCGTGACTGCCACCGGCCCGGCCTGCGCCGGAACACGCGGGCGACGGGCAGGTCGCCGTGCGCGGGGGTCGGTACGGGCGTCAGCGTGCCTCGGCGAGCAGCGCCTTCGCCTCCGCGCCGGTCCAGTCGAGGTCGCCGGTGACGCGCCAGATTTCCTTGCCGTCCGCGCCGTACAGGATCGTCGTCGGCAGGTTGGTGCCATAGGCGAGGCTCAGCCCCAGCTTGGCGTCGAGATAGGGGCGCAGGTGCGCGAACTTGCGCTGGTCGAGGAAGGCGATCGCCTTGGCCGGGTCCATGTCCTGGCTGATCGCCAGCACGGGCACGCGACCGCCCAGCGTCGCGGCGGCGGCGTCGAGCGTCGGCATTTCCTTGACGCACGGCGCGCACCACGTCGCCCACAGGTTGACCAGCACCGGCTTGCCCTTGAACGTGGCGAGCGTCAGGGGACCTTCCTTCCCGCCCGGCGCGGCGAAGGCGACATCGGGCGCGCCCTCGCCCTTGTGGCTGCGGTCGACCTTGTCGGCCTTTGCGCCGGCATTGGTGGGGGCGGCCTCGTCCGGGCTGGCCGCCGTCGTGGCGGCGGTGTCCGCCTGTGCTTGCCCGTTGCCCGGCGACGCCCTATCGCAGGCCGCGGTCGCGACGGCGACCCCCAGGAGACAGACGATCGCGACGCGGGAGGCCATGAGCGGTTCCAACCAGATGTGGGGCGGGCGGTTCGCCGAAGGACCGGCGGCCGTGATGCGTGAGATAAACGCGTCGATTCCCTTCGACAAGCGGATGTGGCGGCAGGACGTCGCGGGCAGCCGCGCGCATGTCGCGATGCTGGGCGCGCAGGGGATCGTCGCCGCCGATGACGTCGCCGCGATCGACGCCGGGCTGGAAGAGGTCGCGGCCGGCTACGCCGCGGACGGAGTGCCCGACGACCTGGCGATGGAGGACATCCATATGCTGACCGAGGCGCGGCTGTCCGACGCGATCGGTCCCGCCGCCGGGCGGCTGCACACCGCGCGCAGCCGCAACGACCAGGTCGCGACCGATTTTCGCCTGTGGGTGCGCGACGCGACCGACCAGGTGCTGGCCGCGCTGGCCGCGCTGGACGATGCGCTGTTGGCGCGCGCCGAGGACCATGCCGGCAGCGTGATGCCCGGCTTCACCCACCTGCAATCGGCGCAGCCGGTGACGCTGGGCCATCACCTGATGGCCTATCACGAGATGGTGTCGCGCGACATCAGCCGGTTCCGCGACAATCGCGCGCGCGGCAACCTGTGCCCGCTGGGATCGGCGGCGCTGGCGGGCACCGGCTTCCCGGTCCACC
>NZ_LSJO01000473.1:0-9607 GCF_001556735.1 Sphingomonas sp. CCH9-F2
CCGGCGGGGCGATGGGCACCGAAACCGCCGGCGGCTATCAGCCCTCCGGCCCGGCGCTACAGGGGACGCCCGCACCGGGTGCCACCGTCCGCTTCCAGCCCGCCCCGCCGGTGGTCTGCGCCGGCGCCTGCATCGGCTGCTGCTGCATCGCCGGGTCGGTGGCCGGAGCGGCGGCAGGGTCGGCCGGCGGCGGTGCTGCCGGATCGGTCGCCGGTGCGGTCGTGCCCGCCGGCGGCGGGGTCTGCATGGTGTCCTGCGCGATCGCGATGGACGGAAGGGCAAGCGCGGCCGCGGCCGCCAGAAGCATCGTCTTCATATCTGTCTCCTGCCATTATGGTCGGTCAGACTGCGTTATCGTTACGCGGGGCGGCCAACGCGCCATGATGGCGAAAGGCTCCCTCGTTGCGACGACGAATCGAACCGGGCGGCAGGAAAAGCAGCTTGGCCGACCGATCAGTGACCGGTGTCGAGCGCGTAGCCGGCGGAGCGGACCGTGCGGATGATGTCGGGGCGGCCACCCTCGTTGATCGCCTTGCGCAGGCGGCGGATGTGGACGTCGACGGTGCGGCTTTCGATGTCGCTGTCGTGGCCCCACACGCTGTCGAGCAGCCGCTCGCGCGAGAAGACGTGTCCGGGATGCTCCAGGAAATGCTTGAGCAGTCGGAACTCGGTCGGCCCCAGCGCGATCACCTCGCCGCCGCGGCGCACCTTGTGGCCGACGGTATCCATTTCCAGATCGGCATAGGTCAGCTGCTCCCCGGCCAGCGCAGGCCGGACGCGGCGCAGGACCGCACCGACGCGCGCCACCAGCTCGCGCGGCGAAAACGGCTTGGTGACATAATCGTCGGCGCCGGTTTCCAGCCCGCGGACGCGATCCTCCTCCTCACCGCGCGCGGTCAGCATGATGATCGGCACGTTCTGCGTTTCGGTCGCGCGGCGCAGGCGGCGGCACACCTCGATCCCGGAAATCCCCTCGACCATCCAGTCGAGCAGGACGATGTCGGGGGGCGTTTCCTTGGCCATCAGCAGCGCCTCTTCGCCGTCGATGGTGTGCTGGACATCGAAATGTTCCCGCGTGAAATGCCATACGAGCAGCTCGGCGAGGCTCGCATCGTCCTCCACCAGCAGCATACGGGCCTTGGCCATCACTCGCTTCCCTTCTCGCGTTCTGCCATCCGCGTCCCCGTCGCGGCGAAATAGACCATCTCCGCGACGTTGGTCGCGTGATCGCCGATCCGTTCCAGATTCTTGGCGATGAACAGCAAGTGCGCGCACTGGCTGATCGTCTTGGGATTTTCGACCATATAGGTCACCAGCGTCCGAAAGATGCTGTCGTAGAAATCGTCCAGCGCATGGTCGCGTTCGCACACCGCCAGCGCGGCGGCGGGATCGCGCGCGGCAAAGGCGTTGAGCACGTCGGTGACCATGTCGGCGGCCATGCGCGCCATCGCGGGCAGCATCGACACCGGTTCGATGCGATGGTCGCTTTCCAGCAGCGGCACGCGCTTGGCGATGTTCTTGGCGTAGTCGGCGATACGTTCGACGACGCCGGCGATCTTCAGCGCGGCCACCACCTCGCGCAGGTCGTCGGCCATCGGCGCGCGCAGCGCGATGATGCGCACCGCGGTCCGCTCCACCTCCGCCTCGATCGCGTCGATACGCCGGTCGCCCTTGCGGATCTGATCGGCAAGGTCCGCGTCGCCGCGCTGCAACGCGACGATCGACTGCGCGATCGCGCTTTCGGCGAGCCCGCCCATTTGCGAGATCAGCCCGCGCAGCTGCCCGATGTCCTGGTCGAACGCCTTGACGGTATGTTCCTGGCCGCCTGCCATGGCGCGATCCTCTTGTTCCGGCTCAGCCATAGCGTCCGGTGATATAGTCTTTGGTCCGTTCCTCACGCGGGTTGGTGAAGATGTCGGATGTGTCGCCATATTCCACCAGCTGGCCCAGATGGAAGAAGGCGGTGCGCTGGCTGACGCGGGCGGCCTGCTGCATGTTGTGCGTGACGATCACGATCGCGTAGCGGCCGCGCAGTTCGTGGATCAACTCCTCGATCCGCGCGGTGGCGATCGGATCGAGCGCGCTGCACGGTTCGTCCATCAGGATCACCTCGGGATCGACGGCGATCGCGCGGGCGATGCACAGTCGCTGCTGCTGGCCGCCCGACAGCGCGGTGCCCGAATCGTGCAGCCGGTCCTTCACCTCGCCCCACAGGCCGGCGCGCACCAGCGATCGTTCGACGATCTGGCCGAGATCGGCCTTCGACCGGGCGAGGCCGTGGATGCGCGGGCCGTAGGCGACATTCTCGAAGATCGACTTGGGGAAGGGGTTCGGCTTCTGGAACACCATGCCGACGCGCGCGCGCAGCTGCACCACGTCCATCGCGCGGGCGTAGATATCCTCGCCATCCAGCCGGATGTCGCCCTCGACACGCGCGCCTGCGATGGTGTCGTTCATGCGGTTGAGCGTGCGCAGGAACGTCGACTTGCCGCAGCCGGACGGGCCGATGAAGGCAGTCACGTCCTCCTGCCGGACGTCGATCGACACGTCGCGGATCGCCTGTTTGTCGCCGTAGAAGACGTTGACCCGGCTCGCGGTCATCTTGGGGGCGGAGTTGCTTGTCACCAGCGGGTCTCGAAACGGTTGCGGAGGTAGATGGCGATCCCGTTCATCGCGAGCAGGAACGCCAGCAGCACGATGATCGCGGCGGACGTCTTCTCGACAAAGCCCTTGGCCACTTCGTCGGACCACAGGAAGATCTGCACCGGTAGCGCGGTGGCGGGATCGGTCAGCTTGTCCGGCGGGGCGGCGATGAAGGCGCGCATCCCGATCATCAGCAGCGGCGCGGTTTCGCCCAGCGCGCGCGCCATGCCGATGATCGTGCCGGTCAGGATGCCGGGCAACGCCAGCGGCAATACGTGGTGGAAGACGACCTGGATCGGGGAGGCGCCCAGCCCGCGCGCGGCATCGCGGATCGACGGCGGCACGCCCTTGATCGCGTTGCGCCCGGCGATGACGATCACCGGCATCGTCATCAGCGCCAGCGTCAGCCCGCCGACCACCGCCGCCGAGCGCGGCATGTGGAAGGTGTTGAGGAAGACCGCCAGCCCCAGCAGGCCGAAGATGATCGAGGGCACTGCCGCCAGATTGTTGATCGACACCTCGATCAGATCAGTCCAGCGGTTCCGCGGCGCATATTCCTCCAGATACAATGCCGAGAGCACGCCGACCGGGAAGGCGAGCGCAAGCGTCACCAGCATCGTGAACAGCGAGCCCTTCAACGCGCCCCAGATCCCCGCGCGCGTCGGATCGGTGGCGTCCGCGCCGGAGAAGAAGCTGAGGTTCAGCCCCCTCGACAAGCGCGCGCGCAGCGCGGTGACGACGCCTTCCGCCTCGGGCGTGCCGTCGCCCTTCATCGCGACGTCGATGTCGGTCGCGACGGGGACGTCGATCGTCGTCGCGCGGGAAAGCAGCGAAGGATCGCGCTTGACCGCGTCGCGCACGCGCAGCCACGCGCCGTCCGACAGCAGCGCCGCGCCGCCCGCCCGCGGGAAGGCGGCGTTGGCGGCGGCGTCGACCGCGCCCTCCAGCCCGGCACCGGCGAGCGCGAGGTCGGCGCCCGGCCCGGCGAGCCGCGCGGGCGGGACGTCGACCTTCGCCGCGCGCAGGTCGATGGGCAGCGCGATGCGGGTTTCCAGGAAGCCGTTGGCCCCTTGCGCGATCATCGTCGCCAGCAGGAAGACGAGGAACGCCGCGGACAGCGACACCGCGCCCAGCCCCAGCCAGCGGAAGCGCCGTTCCGCGGCATAGCGGTGGCGGATGCGCCGCTGCATCGCCGGGCTGCGCCAGTCGGTCGGCGTGCGCGCCGGCGCCGCCGGTGGTGGAGGCGCGCTATTCATAGGATTCCCGGTAGCGGCGCACCACGATCAGCGCGACGACGTTGAGCAGCAGCGTGATGACGAACAGCGTCAGCCCCAGCGCGAAGGCGGCGAGCGTCTTGGCCGAATCGAACTCTGCCTCGCCGGTCAGCAGGTCGACGATCTGCTTGGTGACGGTGGTGGTGCTGGCGAAGGGGTTGAGCGTCAGCGTGGCGACGCCGGAGGCGGCCATCACGACGATCATCGTTTCCCCGATCGCGCGGCTGACCGCCAGCAGCACGCCGCCGACGACGCCGGGCAGCGCGGCGGGGACCAGCACCTTCTTGATCGTTTCCGACGGGGTGGCGCCCATCGCCAGGCTGCCGTCGCGCATCGCATCGGGGACGGCGGACAGCGAATCGTCGGCCATCGAGGAGACGAACGGGATGATCATCACCCCCATCACCACGCCGGCCGCCAGCGCGCTTTCCGAACTGGCCCAGCGAACGCCGATCGCCACGCCCAGATCGCGCACCGCCGGCGCGACCGTCAGCGCCGCGAAATAGCCGTAGACGACGGTCGGCACGCCCGCCAGGATCTCCAGCAGCGGCTTCATCCAGCGGCGTGTGGTATGGCGCGCATATTGGGTGAGGTAGATGGCGCTGAGCAGCCCCAGGGGGATCGCCACCGCCATCGCGATGATCGCGCCGATGAAGAACGTCCCCCAGAACAGCGGCACCGCACCCAGGCTGGCGCCCGGATCGCGCGCGTCGATGACCTGCGGGCTCCAGTGCGTGCCGAGCAGGAAATCGCCGATCGGCACGATACGGAAGAAGCGCGCGCTTTCGAACAACAGGCTGGCGACGATGCCGATCGTCGTCAGGATCGCGATCAGCGAGGCGCCCAGCAGCAGCCCCATGATGACGCGCTCGACCTGCGTGCGCGCCGAGAAGGCGGGGCGGACCTGGAGAAAGGCGAACGCCCCGCCGGCGAAGGCGAGCAGCAGTGCGGCGGCGGTGGCGATCCAGTCGAAGCGCGCCTGCGCCGCGGCATAGGCGGGGGCCAGCACCTCGGACAGCGGGTGGAAGGCACCGTACCCGCTCCCCTCCGCCAGCCGCCGTGCCTCTGACAGGACGGCGGCGCGATCGAAGCCGGGCGGCGGCAGCTGCGCCGCGCCGGGGGTGGCGAGCACCGCGTCGGTGACCAGCGCGGGCGAAGTGAAGTGCCACACCGCCAGGAACAGCAGCGGCGGCAGCAGCGTGCACAGCACGACGAACCAGCCGTGATGCTGGGGCAGCGAACTGAACCGCTGCGTCGTGCCGGCACGGAAACGCAGCGCGCGGGCGCGGGCGGTGACCCAGCCGATCAGCGCCAGCGCGGCGATCAGGAAGACGAGCGCGAGCGGCGACATTATTTCAGCTCCGCCGGGTCGAGCGCGATCTCGCCTGCGACGATCGCGGCCGACCGCCGCTGGATCGCCGCCGGCGCGGCGATCAGCCCGCGCTTCACCAGCGGCCCGCCGCGATCCCATGCCTGCGCATATTGGCGCAGGAAGGCGCGCAGGCCCGGGATGGCGCGCAGATGCGCCTTCTTGACGTAGATGTAGAGCGGGCGCGCGCCGGGATAGGCGCCCGATGCGATCGTGTCATAGGTGGGGGCGACCCCGCTGATCGGCACGCCGTCCACCGCACGGGCATTCTCCTCCAGATAGCCGTAGCCGAAGATGCCGAGCGCGTTGGGATTGGATTGCAGCTTCTGGACGATCAGATTGTCGTTCTCGCCCGCGTCGATATAGGCGCCATCCTCGCGCACGCGCAGGCAGCGCGCGTTGAAGGCGTCGGGCGTGTGGTCGCGTACCGCCTTCATCGCCGGGTCCACCGCCTCGCACCCCGTCGCCAGGATCAGTTCGGCCAGCGCATCGCGCGTCCCGCTGGTCGATGGCGGGCCATAGACCTGGATCGGCACCGCGGGTAGCGCCGGATTGACGTCGCGCCACGTCCGCGCGGCGTTGCGGCGCCCGCCGGGCGCGGCGGCGAGCGCGCGATAGATGTCGGCGGGGGTCAGCGCCATCTTCGGCCCGTTGCGCGCCTCCGCGAAGGCAATGCCGTCGATGCCGATCTGCACCTCCAGCACGCCGTCAACGCCGTTGCGCACGCACGTGTCGTACTCGCCGCGCTTCATGCGCCGCGACGCATCCTCGATATCGGGATGGGCGGCGCCGATACCGGCGCAGAACAATTTCATCCCCGCGCCGGTGCCGGTCGATTCGATTACCGGCGGGCGTGCCTGCGGGTTGTTGGCGAGATATTGTTCGGCGACGATCGTGGTGAAGGGATAGACGGTCGACGATCCCACCGCGCGGATCTGTTCGCGCGACCCCGCGCCGCCGCCGGCGGCCTGATCGACGCAGCCGGCCGCGCCGAGCGGCAGCATGGCTGCAAGCGCCAGGACCCAACGCGACATGAAACCCCCGAGCGGCCGACGGCCGGAATGGCGATCGTGCTGCAGGGGCGCATGTGACATGGGCGTTACGGCTTCATGACAGCGGCTCCGGCACGGCCGATGCCGCGTCCCGGTCGCGGACGGCCGGGAGCGTCACCGTCACGCGCGTCCCCACGCCGACGGTGCTGGCGATATCGAGCCGGCCGCGATGCCGCTCCACGACATGCTTCACGATCGCCAGTCCCAGCCCGGTGCCGCCCAGCGACCGGCTGCGGCCCGCATCGACCCGATAGAAGCGTTCGGTCAGCCGCGGCAGGTGCTCCGGCGCGATCCCGTCGCCTTCGTCCGCGACGACGACCGACAGTTGGTCGGCGCGTGGCGCCAGCGTCACCGTCACCGGCGTGCCATGCCGGCCGTATTTCATCGCATTGCCGATCAGATTGTAGAGCAGTTGAGACAATTGCCCCTGATCGCCGGGCACGCGCGGCAGGTCATCGGCGATGTTCATCGCGATGTCCGCGCCGCGATTGCCGTGCGTGGTCAGCAGCGAATCGCGCACCTCGCGCGCGACGGCGGCGAGATCGACCTCGGTGCGGGGCGGGCGGAACTTCTCCGCCTCGATCCGCGACAGGCTCATCAGATCCTCGACCAGCCGCTCCATCCGCCGCGCCTCGTCGAACACGACGCCCAGGAACCGCTTGCGCAGGTCGGGGTCGTCCCCGGCCTCGTCGGTCAGCGTCTCGACATAGCCCAGGATCGAGGCGAGCGGCGTGCGCAGTTCGTGGCTGGCGTTGGCGACGAAATCGACGCGCATCCGATCGGCGGCATATTGGCCGGTCTGGTTCGACAGATGGACCAGCCGGCTGTGCGGGCCGAGCTGCGACACGCGCATCTGCCACCGCTGGTCGAGCGTGCCGAGCCCGACCAGATCGACAGGAAAGGACGATCCGTCGGCGACATGTTCCGCCGCGCCGGGGTGGCGGATCGCGACGCGCGCATCCTCGCCCACGACATGGCTGCCCAACAGCTGGCGCGCGGCGGCGTTGGCGACGGTGACGCGGCCGTGGTGCACGACCAGGATCGGCTCGCCGATCGCCTCCAGCGCGGCATCGACGGGCAGGTCGCCGTTCGCGACCGGTTCGTCGGCCCGATGGTCCGGCGTCTCCTCCGGGATGGTGGCGATGATGACAACCAGCGCGGTCGCGCCCGCCATCGCCGCCAGCGCGGTCTGCCAGTCGTGACCGGAGAGGATGAAGACGACCACGCCCGTCGCGACCGCGATGGCGAAGGCAAGCCAGGTGCGAAGCGGAATCTCGTCGATCACGCCGCACGCGATAGCCAATCGCGGGCGCGATGGGCAGTGGCTTCGATGCGGCGTCCCGTTGCGAAACAGTCGCGGTGCGGCGCGTTAGTGATATGGAAGGCGCCATGTGCGAGACGGAGCGGCATGGACGACCACAATCCGGACGACGGACCCGCCGGGCGGGGCAATTCGCCGACGCGGCGACGCGCGTTGCTGCTGGGGGCGGTCGGTGCGGCATCGGTGGTGTCGATTCGCCCCGCGCTGGCGCAGGCGACCGGATCGGTGATGCTGTGCGAAATCCCGGTGCCCGATCCGCGGCGCAGCGGCAGTTTCATCACCAGCCAGGGCGACGTGGTGCCCGCGGGCACCGCCAACGCCTTCGCCCCGCCGTCCAGCCCGCTGAAGGGCGAGGACGTGCGCCGCGCGATGGCGAGTGGCGGCAACCTGCCCGGTTACGATTACGATCGCAGCCGCGCCTATCTGAAATACGTGTCGCGGTTGCAGCGCGGGACCGCGGGTTTCACCTGTTTCGCATCGGTGCAGATGCTGCGGAAGTGACGGCGTGAGCGACGGCGCGACGCGGTTCAGCGCGCCGCCCGAGGGCTATCGCATCGTCGCGCTGGATGAATTGTCGGCGGTGTACCACCGCGCGTCGGGGATCACCCATGTCGTCGCGTCCCCGGCGCCCGAGATCCTCGATGCGCTGTCCGGCCCGGCGATGAGCGCCGACGCGCTGCTGATGGTGATGACGATCCGCTACGACCTGGCCGATGCCGATGCGGCGGCGCTGGCGGCGCTGGCGGCGCGGCTGGACGAGCTGGTCGCGGCGGGGCTGGTGGTGGCGACGCCATGAAGCATCAGTTCGCGATGCGCGTCGGCCCGGTCGGCTATCGCATCGGCAGCGCGTGGCGCGCGCCGGTCGAGCAGCTGGCGGCGCTCTATGCCGGCTATCCCGGCGCGGATGTGCCCGATTTCACCGTGCGGCTGGGGCCGCCGTCGCCGTGGCGCCGCTGGCTGCGCCCGGCGGTGGCGCTGGCGGGCGACTTCACGTTGCCGGACACCGCGCCGCTGCCGCTGGCACATGCGCTGCTCGCCGCCGAGATGGGGATGAACCTGCAGGTGGCGCTGGGGCATCGCCGGCACCTGCTGCTCCATGCCGCGGCGGTCGAGCGGGGTGGACGCGCGATCGTGATGACGGGCGAATCGGGCGCCGGCAAATCGACGCTCGCGACCCTGCTGGGCGCGCGGGGGTGGCGCTTCATGGGGGACGAATTCGTCCTGCTGGACCCGGCGACGGGGATGATCCACGCCTTTCCCCGGCTGGTCAGCCTGAAGAATCGAGCGATCGCGGCGGTGGCGGCGGCGTTGCCCGATGCGCGGTTCGGCCCGTTGCTGACCGGCACGCCGAAGGGGGATATCCGCCATCTGGTGCCCGACGCGCGCGCGGTGGCGGCGATGGACGATCCGGCGATGCCCGCGCTGCTGCTGTTCCCGCGTTTCGGTGAAGCGGCGGCGGTGCGCGCGGTGGCGGCGGGGGAGGCGTTCGTGCGGCTGACGCAGGCGTCGACCAATTATGTCGCGCTCGGCGAGCGCGGGTTCGACACGCTGACCCGCTTCGCGCGTGACGTGCCGAAGGTAGCGGTGGACTATCCCGACGGCGAGGCGGCGATCGCGCAGGTGGAGGCATTGTGGGCGGCGCTGTGACGCTGGCGGCGCTGCTGGCCGTTCCGGCCGAGGCGGGGGCGCTGTCGCCGGGCGACTGGGCCGGCGTGATCGCGGCGGCGCGTGCCGAGCAGTTGCTGGGCGCGCTGGCGTGCCGATTGTCGGGGATCGCGGTGCCCGAACGGGCCGGCGCGATCCTGCACGACGCGCGCGACATGGCGGCCGAATCGCGCCGCGCCGCGCTGTGGCAGGCGGAGATGGCGCGCCGCGTGCTGGCGCCGCTGGGCGTGCCGGTGGTGCTGTTGAAGGGGACCGCGTTCGTCGCGGGCGGGCTCGCGGCGGG
>NZ_LSJO01000474.1:0-1902 GCF_001556735.1 Sphingomonas sp. CCH9-F2
TCACGCTCGAGCAGATCGGTGAGCTTCTGGCGCTGGATGCGACCGACGATCGCGCGCGTGCGCGCCAGCTCGCCCATGAGCAGATGGCGGCGCTGGATGCGAAGATCGCCGAGCTTGAACAGGCGCGTGCTTCGCTGCGTCGGCTTGCCAGCGAGTGCGGCTCGGGATCGGCAGGGCCGTGCCCAATCCTGACAGCGTTCGATTCACCGACTGAGTGATCTTTGATTAGCTCCCAGGCGGTCAGCAGGAGATTTCGGATCAGGCAAATAGATCGCCGATCGCACGCATACGGAAGGCGTTGATCCACCGACGTCGGCGATGCTCGCTGGCGTCGTGGCGCATGTGGCACCGCTGGCAGAGTGCAGCGAGGTTGCGTGGTCGGTTATCGCTCGGATCATGGTTCAGATGCGCGCTAGCAAGAACCACGCGCGTGATCCGCACTTGTGAAGGTGGATCAATGCCGACGAAGCCAGGTTGCGCGCATAAGAGGGCGTCGGGCGGCGGCAGGCGGCGAACGCACCTGCCCTGCCCGTTGCGCCACCTGCTTATGTCCTCATCCCACCAAACACCATCGCCCAGATGCAGCACATGACGACCATGCGGGCGCTGACAATGTTCGCAGCGTCCTTTGGCGCGGCCAAACCGGATGAAGGCAGATAGTTCACGCCAGTCAATCGGGTAGAGCCAGCGATGTTCACGCGCGATTGGCATAACAATTCTATGATTCAGTATCGTGGAGAACGAAAGCAGAAAACAGCAGTGACTCAACTTATCCATTACGGCTAGGTCACTAAGCGATTAGCTGACTTGGCTACTCAAGGAATGGTGTCAAAACCGTTCGGTTGTGACACTGGTTAGGAAGCCGAGCGATCAGCTGCCAAGCATTTTTCCGTCAATCTCCTGACCATAATAGTCCCCTTTGGGGTGAAACTGCTTACGTGCGCTCTCGACAGTCCCGGTCTGCCGCGGATCGCGGGGTCGCTCGCGACTATCGACATAGGCGGCGACATCCCACGCCTGCTGATCCGTCAGCGTGTTGCCCTCACCATAAGGCATGTTGGCCTTGATGAACCCGGCAGCCGACGCCAGCCCGGTCATGCCCGCACCCCAATTGTAGGAGCGCGCTCCCCACAGCGGCGGGATAGTATAGCTGCCGTCCGGGTTCGCCTGCCCTTGGCCGTTCGCACCGTGGCATGATGCGCACTGGCCGGCGAACACAATCGCGCCGCGAACCGGATCGTGCCCGATCGGGGTTGTGGCGAGCTTTATGAACCCGCGACCGGGCAGCGGCTTGCCGGATGGCGCGCCGGTCGCGAGCCAGGCGAAATAGCTCTGGAGATCGCGGTAGATATCGTCGCCAAAGGGCGGCGGGGCGCCGGCTTTCGAGGCGGGCGCGTTCATCGAGTAGAGGAAGCAGTCGCGGATGCGATCCTCCATCGTGTTCACCCGGCCGTTCTTCGCGCGATAAGCTGGGTAGCTGACCCAGGCCGCCCACATCGGGGACGCATCGGCCTTCCGCCCGGCATCGAGGTGACAGTTGCTGCACGTCAGGCCGTTGCCGACGTACTGGCCGGCATGAGCCGCGCTCGCGGTGAAGATCAGTCGACCGCGCCGGATCGCGTCGCCGTCCGGCCCGGCGGGGATGGTGCTTTCCGCCGGTGGCGAAAAGGCGGCGTCCGCTGCTACCTCGACGGGTGCCTGCACGGGCGCGTCAGACTGCCCTACCTTGTAGGTGACGACGAGGACGAGCAGCGCGGCGGTAATGGCGAAGATGATACGCTGGGCATCGCCATCATCACCGGGCGTTGGCGGCGTTGGTTCGGTCATTTGCCCGCGCCGAAGTGGTTGAGCGGCACCTTGAGGAACGCTGTGCCGCACGCCTCCGGCTCCGGCAGGCGACCG
>NZ_LSJO01000475.1:0-26555 GCF_001556735.1 Sphingomonas sp. CCH9-F2
CCGCCAGTCCCTGCGACAGGATCGCGCCGTCTTCCGCCAGCGCGAAGCCGTTGTCCTGCGCCGCGATCAGCGTTTCGGCGCGGCGCCGCCGCTCCCCCACCAGCCGCTTCTCGGCGGTAGCCAGCAACAGGCGCTTGTCGGCGGCATTGGCATCGGGTGCGACCAGGAAACGAAAGCCCTCCAGCCTGCCGATCGGGTGGGTGTCGATCGTCACCTCGCCCCCGGCATCGATCTCGACCGGCAGCGCCCCCGCCCCGCCACCGATCTTGCGCGCCAAGGCGGTCGTCCGCTTGTCGACGAACCGCTGTGTCAGCCCGGCGTGGAGCGCATCGGACAGGCGCTCCTCGATCGCCAGCGTGCGTGCGGCCCAATGCGCCGGATCGGCGAGCCAGTCGGAACGCTGCGCGATATAGGCCCAGCTGCGGATCGCCGCGATCCGCCCCGCGATCGTCTCGACATCGCCCTCGACGCGGTCGAGCCGCGCGACCTCGTCCGCGAACCATCGGTGCGGGATATGCCCCTGCGCCAGATAGTCGAACACGCGCCCGACAAAGCGCGCATGGGGATCGAGGCCCAGCTTGGCGAAATCGGGGATGCCGCACGCCGCCCACAGCCGCGCGACATTGTCCCCGCGCGCCCGCTCGCGCACGCCGGCCTCCTCGGCCAGCCGCTTCAGCACCTTGACGTCGATCGCCTCGGGCGCAGGGCGCAGCCGTTCGTGATCGGGGCGCCGCGCCAGGCTGGCGATCAGCGCGTCGAGGCTGGACAGGTCCGGCTCGCCCTCGCGCCAGTACAGCCAGTCGAGCTTCGGGAAGCGATGCCCCTCGATCGCGGCGACCTCCTCCGGCTCGAACGCATCCGGCCCCTCGGCGACCAGCGCGCCGAACGTCCCGTCGCGCTGGTGCCGTCCGGCCCGCCCGGCGATCTGCGCCATTTCCGCCACCGTCAGCCGACGGCGCTGATAGCCGTCGAACTTGGTCAGTCCGGCGAAGGCGACATGCCCGACGTCGAGGTTCAACCCCATGCCGATCGCGTCGGTCGCGACCAGGTAATCGACCTCGCCCGCCTGGAACATCGCGACCTGTGCATTGCGGGTGCGCGGCGACAGCGCCCCCATCACCACCGCCGCCCCGCCGCGCAACCGCCGCAGCATCTCCGCGGTGGCATAGACTTCCTCTGCGGAGAAGGCGCCGACCGCGGAGCGGCGCGGCAATCGCGACAGCTTCTTCGCACCGGCATAGCTGAGCGTCGAGAAGCGTGGCCGCTCGACGATCTCGACGCCGGGGATCAGCGCGCGCAGCACCGGGCGCAGCGCCTCCGACCCCAGGATCATCGTCTCCTCGCGCCCCCGCGCGCGCAGCAACCGGTCGGTGAAGACGTGCCCGCGCTCGCGGTCCGCGCCCAGTTGCGCCTCGTCCAGCGCGACGAACGCGACGTCGCGCTGCAGCGGCATGCTTTCGGCGGTGCACAGGAACCAGCGCGCGTCGGGCGGGACGATCCGCTCCTCCCCGGTGATCAGCGCCACCCGCTCGCGCCCCTTGATCGCGACGACGCGGTCATAGACCTCACGCGCCAGCAGGCGCAGCGGGAAGCCGATCATCCCGCTGGAATGCGCGCACATCCGCTCGATCGCGAGATGCGTCTTGCCGGTGTTGGTCGGCCCCAGCACGGCGGTGACGCGCGGGCGATCGTGAAGCGTCATGACGATGGTGTACATCGGGTGTCGGCGCGCGCGATGCAATCACTGTCGTACATGCCGCGCGACTCGGCGCGGCACGCCCACGCTTGGGCGCAGGCGCGCGCGCCAAGTCACCGGGTTAATTTGACTTTAGCCTTTGGCGTCCACAACGCTCCCCACCTCACGCCGGGGGGTGTCGGCGTTCGTACAAAGGGGCTGACGCGGGCGTGTTCCTACGCGAGCAACAGGGTTGGGAGTTTGCCGGCGGCGCGGGGACGCGCGCGTTCGGACGGCAATTGGTCCCGCTCGCGGACCGCAGCCTGTCCGACCGCCTGCGCCTCGCCGCCGCCCATACCGACTGGACGCCCGACCTGGGGCAGCGGATCGGCAGCCGCGACTGGTGGCGCGGGCTGGCGACCTGCACCGCGCTGTGCGCGGGCGCGTGGATGCTGTCGCCCGGCTGGCACCCGATCATGGGCTATGCCGCTCCGGTCGAAAGCGGCGCCGCGTTCGAGGAGACCCGCACCCAGTCGATCGCACCGATCGCGCTGGGCGCCACCACCGGCCGCCGGATGGCCGCCGGGGCGCTGGTCCGCCCGCTCGCCGAAACCCCCGAACGCCCGCAGGTGGAACTGACCGCCGCGCTTGCCGATGGCGATACGCTGCGCAACGCATTGCAGCGCGCCGGCGTCGGCGGCGGCGAGGCGGGGCGCGTCGCCGATCTGGTCGCCGGCGCGGTGAAGCTGGACGATATCCGCCCCGGCACCGTCCTGTCGCTGACGCTGGGACGGCGCGCGACGCGGTTCCAGCCGCGGCCGCTGGAACAGCTGGCGTTCCGCGCCGCCTTCGACCTCAACCTGACGATCCGCCGCAGCGGCGACGACCTGTCGCTCGACCGGCGGCCGATCGCGATCGACCGTACCCCGTTGCGCGTGCGCGGGATCGTCGGCCCCAGCCTGTACCGCTCGGCGCGCGCCGCGGGCGTGCCCGCGCGAATCGTCGAAGGCTATATCAAGGCGCTGGCCGCGCGTATGCCGATCGGCGACGTGCGCGCGTCCGACACGTTCGAGATTGTCGCCGACCAGGCGCGCGCCGCGACCGGCGAGGTGGAGGTCGGCCAGCTGCAATATGCCGGGCTGGACCAGGGGCGGCGCAAGCTCCAGCTGGTCCGCTGGGGCGATCGCGACGGATCGGGCGGCAGTTTCCAGGATGCCGACGGCCAGTACGAACAGCGCGGCGGCATGGGGATGCCGGTCGCGGGCCGGGTCACCTCCACCTTCGGGATGCGGATGCACCCGCTGCTCGGCTTCATGCGGATGCACAAGGGCATGGATATCGCTGCCCCCTATGGCAGCCCGATCTATGCCGCGATCGACGGGGTGGTGCAGTTCGCCGGCCGATCGGGCGGCTACGGCAATTTCGTCAAGCTCGCGCACACCGGGGGCCTGGCCACCGGCTATGGCCATATGAGCCGGATCGCAGTGGGCCCGGGCGCGCATGTGCGGCGTGGCCAGGTGATCGGCTATGTCGGATCGACCGGCATCTCCACCGGCCCGCACCTCCACTGGGAAGTCTGGAAAAACGGCCGACCGGTCAACCCGCGCTCGCTGTCGCTGTCGAGCGTCCAGGTGCTGTCGCGCGAGACGATGCGCGCGATGAAGGCGAAGATCGGGCGGCTGCTGGGTCGCTGACCGGCCCGGTCCCGGGCGGGGCGCGAACGTCGATCCGTCTAGCGGCCCAGCCGCCATCGCTGGATGGTGCGCGCGATGCTCTGATCCTCGCCCCCCTGTTCGCGCCACAGCTCCGAGAAGATCGGGTCGGCGGATGCCGGACGCTGATCCTCGTCCAGCGTGTCGAACGAGGCGCGGATCGGGATCGACACGCCCTCGCCGCAGATGATGCATTCGCGGTTGCGCAGCGCCGGCAGCGTGTCGAGGAAACCGCGCGCCCCCTCCGGCATCGCCGCGCGCACGAACGCCTGGTCGCGTTCGTTGTTGAGCCGCATCGCGATGATCGTGCCGCATTGCGACAGCACGCCTTCGGCCAGATCGGACGGCCGCTGCGTCACCAGACCCAGCGAGACGCCATATTTGCGCCCCTCCTTCGCGATGCGACCCAGGATACGCGATACCGAACTGCCCGCCTCGCGATCGGAGGGGACGTAGCGGTGCGCCTCCTCGCACATCAGCAGGACGGGGCGGCGCGGTTCGTTGCGCGACCAGATCGCGAAGTCGAACACCATCCGGCTCAGCACCGCGACCACCACCGACGTCACCTCGCTGGGGACGCCGGACAGGTCGATGATCGAGATCGGTCGGCCATCACCGGGCAGGCGGAACACGCGGCTGACGAACGCCGCCATCGAATCGGCCACCAGCATCCCCGCGAACATGAACGCGTAGCGCGGGTCGCCCTTGATCTCGTCCAGCTTGTTCTTGATCCGCAGATAGGGCGCGACGTCGCCCGCGCGGTCCATCTTGCCCATTTCCTGTTGCAGGATCTGCGACAGGTCGCTCAGCAGATAGGGGACCGGCGCGTCGACGGTCAGCTTGGGAATGTCCTGTCCCAGCCGGCCCTTGGCGCGCGCGGCGAGCAGGCACTTGGCCAGGATGTCCGTTTCCAGCTGCCGGTCGGGGCCGCTCGACTGGAGCAGCACCTCGCAATGCTCCTCGAAATTCATCAGCCAGTACGGCATCTGCAGGTTCGACACGTCGAGCAATTCGCCGCGCCCGCGGAACGCGGCGCCATATTCGCCGTGCGGGTCGATCATGACGATGTGCGCTTCCGGCGCGCTGTCGCACAAGCGATGCAGGATCAGCGCCGCCGCGGTCGACTTGCCGGTGCCGGTCGAGCCGAGGAGCGCGAAATGCTTGCCGAGCAGCGGATCGACGAACAGCGACGCGCGCACGTCGCGCGTGGGATAAACGCGGCCGATGGTGATGACGGGCTTGTCGCTGACCGCATAGACCTGTCGCAGATCCTCCTCCGTCATCGGATAGGCTTCGTCCCCCGGCATCGGATAGCGGGTCACACCGCGCCGGAAGCCGCGCAGGCCGTCGCCGGCGGCATCCACCTGCGCCTCACCCATGAAATCGATCCGTGCGACGATCCGGTCCGTGCGGCCTTCCGACAGGCCGAGCGAGCGGACGCTGGCGACCAGCCAGCGATCGTCGACGCGCACCTTCACTTGCCCGCCCATTTGCCCCGCGGCGGCGACGATCGGATCGTGATGGCCCGCCAGCGGCGCGAGCGCCGCCACATCGAACACCAGTTCGCTGCCCGCGCCGCCGACGCCGGAGACATAGCCGATCGGCTCGGACGTGGGCGCGCAGGCGCCGAAAGCGGCCTGGATCGCGCTGTGGAAACTGCCGGTGGCGGACAGGTCGTTCAAACGGGCTTCTCGCACGATGGCCGATGATTGCGCCGATGGTTACCGGGAAACGGTTAACGTACGGTGCAGCCGATCACGTCCGCACGGCGATCCGCCCCGCGGCCCAGCCCAGCAGCACCGACAGCGCTACCGCGAACAGTCCGTAGAGGATCGCGTGACGATCCGCCGCCTGCGCCACGAACCGTTCGAACCCGGATTTGCGGATGTCGATGTCACGCACCGCCGCCGCCAGCACGCGCCCGTCGCGGATCAGGAAGGTTTCCGCGGTGAACCGTCCGACGGGAACGCGCGCGGGGATCGACACGCGCGCGCGGTACAACACGCCGTCGGTGATCTCCACCGCGCCCGGCGCCTCGTAGAACAGCCCTGCGCGACGGCGCAGATCGACCAGCCCACGCGTGAAGCGGTCCTGCACCGCGGACGGTTCGGCCGAGGCGGGGGACAATTGGAGGCTGTCGAGCCCGAGTTCATAGATGGCGCGGGTGCGCGCATCGACCACCTGGTCGAGCGGGCGCGACGAGGCGACCGCGTAGAACGACGGCGCCGAGCGATAGCGCAGCCGCCCGGCATTGACCCAGATGCCCGCCACCTTTTCCTTTTCCCGGATCACGATCGACTGGGTCGGCCCCTTCACGACGATCACCACGTCGGTCGGGGCATCGTTCCGGGGCGAACGTCCGCCGGGATCGAGAACGGCGCCGAACAGCAGCAGCTCGGCGCCGGTGAAGCTGTAGGCAATGTCGATGTTGCGCTGGGACACGTCGGGAACCAGCACCGGCTTGGCCTGCGCGGTCAGCAGCGGTGCCGCCAGCGCCAGCCCCGCGGCGAACACCGCACGCCTCACGACAGCTCCACCGAATAGATGTCGTCGGGGCGCCAGCCCAGTCCCAGCCCGATCCGGAACGCCACCGCCAGCACCATCAGCGCCAGCGCGAGGCGCAGATATTCGGGCTTCGCACGCGCCGCGAACCGCGCGCCGACCTGCGCGCCCACCACCGACCCCACCAGCAGCAGCCCGGCCAGCACGATATCGACCGCCTTGGTCGTGGTGGCGTGGACCATCGTGGCGGCGGCGGTCACGAACAGGATCTGGAACAGGCTGGTCCCGACGACGACCTGCGTCGACATGCCCAGCAGGAAGATCATCGCGGGCACCAGCACGAAGCCGCCGCCCACCCCCAGCAGGATCGTCAGGATGCCGGTCGCAAAGCCCAGCAGCAGCGGCGCGAGCGGCGAGATGTACAGGCCCGAGGCGTAGAAGCGCATCCGGAACGGCAGCGCCGCGACCAGCGGGTGGTGCCGCCGGCGGCGCGGCGGCGGGGCGCGGCGGCCGCGCGCCACCGCGATCGCCCCCACCGCCTCGCGCAGCATCAGCAGCCCGATGGTGCCGAGCAGCAGGACGTAGGTGATCGCGATCGTCGTATCGATCTGCCCCCATTGCTGAAGCAGCCGGAAGAGCCAGGCGCCGAACAGCGACCCCAGCACGCCGCCGGCCACCAGCACCCCGCCCATCACGGTGTCCACCCCGCCGCGGCGGAAATGCGCGAACACGCCCGAGACGCTGGCGCCGGTCACCTGCGACGCCGCCGACGCGGCGGCGACGGTCGGCGGAATGCCGTAGACGATCAGCAGCGGCGTCGTCAGGAATCCGCCGCCGACGCCGAACATGCCCGACAATAGCCCGACGCCGGCCCCGAGCGCGATCATCACCCAGGCGTTCACCGACAGGTTCGCGATCGGCAGGTAGATGTCCATCGTGCGCCCGTCGCTAGCGAATTCGCGCGCTGCGCGCCATCAGAAGTCGGTGCCGATCGACAGCGCCGGGCCGGACACGGGCCGCGCATCGCCCGCGATCCGCTGGCGCCAGTCGAACGAGACGCGCAGCGCGCGGGTGCCAAGCGGCAGCGTGATCGCGGCGGAGGGGCCGATGTCCAGCCGCGCGGCACCGCGCTGCGCCGCGCCCCATGCGCCGATCCCCAGATCGAGCGCGATGCCGCCGCTGGCGCCGGCCACCGGGCGCGCCACGCGCAGCGCGCCGTCGGCATAGCCCTCCCCGCCGCCGCGCGCGATCACCCCAGCCTGTCCGTAACCGTCGAGGCGGAAACCGAGCGCGAGCGGCTGGTCGCCGACCCCGCCGACCGCCCCCAGCGCGAACCCGCCGGCGGTGCGCGCGATGCCGATGCGGCGTTCGGCGACCAACCGCAGCGGGCTGCCGCGCAGGCGCCATTCCACGCCGATCGCCGCTTCCTGCTGGCGGGTGGACAAGGCGCCGGCGATGCGGCCGGCGATCGCCAGTCCGCCGTGATCGTCGAGCGCATAGGCGATGCGCGCGCCCGCCTGGCTGCCGCCCAGTTGCGGCGTCGCGACGCCGCCCGGCTGCCGCCCGCCGCGTGCGACCGCCCAGAGGCTCGCCGACCAGCGGCCCGGCCCGGCGGGCGGCGGCTCGGCATTGCCGTAACGGACCAGCCCCAGCATCGCGAGCGTATGTGCGTCGGGGCGCGGCCCGTGATCGTGGGCCGGCGAAGCCGGAGGCGGCATGCGATACAGCTCCGGCGGCTGCCGCATCGCCAGTCTGGCGGGATGGCCGCGGAGCGCCAGCGGTGGGATCGCGCGAGTCGTCGGCCATTGCGGCAGCGGATCGCCCGCGATCGCCAGCGTGGTGCGCCGGGCGTACCGGTCGGCGATCTCCAGCGCGGCGGGCGCAGCGGGCGGGCGCGGTTCTTCCCGCCGCGCGACGACCGGCGGGGCGGGCCAGACGCACCAGATGCGTATCGCCACCCAGCCGCCCAGCACCACCGCCAGGAACCGCAGCGGCCGCCCGCCGCGCCTCACGCGCGATCCGGCAGGATGGCGGGAAAACGATGCGCCGTCTTGTCCCAGTGCGGCGGTGCCCCCCACAATAGCTGCCAATATTGGGCGAGTGCGCGCCGCGCCGCCATCATCGCGATCATATTGGCCGCCACCACGCGCGGGATGGCGCCGATCCCTTCGCGCCAGCCATGGTCCGCCGCGGTCAGCCGTACACGCATCCACAACCGCCACGTCAACAGCCCGGCATTGACGATCAGCAGCGCGCGCAGCCCCGCCGCGGCCACCGGCGCCGCATCGCCGCGCCAGACATGCGCCGCGACCGATATCGCTTCCCCCGCCAGCGTGGCATAAGCCGCGAGCAGGACGAGTGCCGCAAGGAGCCCGCGCCGGTCGCGCATCCGCATCCACAGTTCGGCCGGGCGGCGCTGCTGGCCCCAGCCGATCCGGTCCCAGCCCGCCAGCGCGATTCCCGTCAGCCAGCGCGCCTTCTGCCGGACCGCGGCATCGGCCGTGTCGGGGAAATAGGCGCGCGTCGCGACCAGCGGCCCGCCCGCGCGCTCGCGCCAGCGCGCGAAACACGCGCCCAGTCCCATCGCCCCGACGCGCAGCCCCAGTTCGTAATCCTCGGTCAGGCTTTGCGCCTCGAACGGCGCACCGTCGCGCATCGCCGTCAGCCGATCCAGCGCGTCGCGCCGGATCGCGCAGCCGACCCCGGCGAGCGGCAACGCCGCCCCCAGTGCGGCCCGCGCCGGCAGGTCGCGGGAATGGGCGCCGGCAAATTCGTCCGCATAATGGCCCGACACCAGCCGGGTGCGCGGGTCGATCAACGGCACGACCGGCACCTGCACCAGTGCGGCGGTGCGCAGGTGGTGATCGAAAACGCGCAACTCGGCGGGATGCACGACGTCCTCGGCATCGTGGAGCACGATCGCATCGGTAGGCCGCCCGGCCGCCGCGTCGTGCGCGACCAGCGCGCGCCACAGGCTGTTGAGGCAATCGGCCTTGGTGGTCGGACCGGGCACGGGGTTGAGCACCAGCCGCACGCGCACGTCCTGCGCGGCGACGGCCTGCACCGCCGCGATGGTCTCGCCATCATTGGGATAACAGCCGACGCACAGCGTGTAATCGGGATGATCGTAACGGGCGAGCGCAGCGCGCAGCATCGCGCCGATGACCCGCGCCTCGTCCCACGCCGGGATGAACACCGCCAGCCGCAACGGTGGCGCGGACGGCAGGTCGGCAAGCAGCGGATCGGGGCGGCGATGCCAGCGCCACACGATATCCACCGCCAGATCGTCCAGCCCACCGATCAGGATCATCACGCCCGCGAACAGCGCCACTTCCGCCAGCGCCGCGTCGAGCAGCGCCAGGGCCGCGACCGCCATCTCCGTCATGATTCCCCCGTGCAGCCCCCTTGCACGGCGATCATCCTTACGCGGGTGTGGCCGATCCGCAACGCCTTTCGCACAAGGTGACGTCGACGCGCGGAGACGCGAACCAAAGGCGAAACGAGGCGTTAAGCGCCCCGGTCCCTTTCCCCCTTTCGGGACCGGTGCCGACCCCAAGCCGGTACCGGCCGCGTCGCCGCGTGTTGGCGGCGCGGCCGAACCGTGCCGGCCTACCAGTAGAAGCCGCGGATCACGTCCAGCACGATACCGCGGCGGTAATCGACCAACAGGGCATCGTCATAGTGGCGGACCCAGCGCGCGGTGCGCGGCGCGGCGGGCAGGCGATACCGCCACGGATCGGCGATGACGTAGCGCGTGCCGTAATAGGCCGGGGCGATCCGAACGCCGGGGCGGAACGGCTGGTAACGGAACGGCGCGCGCCAATTGCCGCGGGCATAGAGCGGGCGGTTGGCGTCGTGCCAGCGCCGCCAGTCGTCGCGGCGCCAGTCGCGCTGCCATTCGCGGCGATCGCGAAGATCCTCGCGATATTCGCGCCGCGCATCGCGCAGGTCGCCACGCTGCTCGCGCACGCCGCGCCAGTCGCCGCGCGCATAGGCCCGGTCCAGCTGGCGCTGTTCGCGGTGGATGTCCTGTCGGTCGCGGTACAGCTCGGCACGCGACTGGGCGAAGGCCGCTCCGGGCACCAGGGTCGCGGCGATCAGCGCCGCAGTCATCAGCTTACGCATCACATACCTCCGTTCACGACGACGGCGTGTCGCTGCCACCGTTGCAGGAGGGCTACACCGCGCCGGCTGAACGCTGCGGGAATGGTCGCGTCAGCGAAACGACAGCTTCGCAGCGCCGACGCCGGATCAGTTCGGCCCGGTCGGCCCGCGCCCGCTCGGCCCGCCAGCACCCGCACCCGGCGCACCGACCGTGCCGATGTTGCCGAACAGATCCTGGAAGAAGCCGCGCTTGCGGCCCAGCGTCGGCGTCGTCTTGCTGTCAGGCTTGATCGTGGCGACCTGGTCCATCCCGGACTTGCGTACCGCGGTGACGTTGCCGGCCTGGTCGAAGCTGATCTGCAGCGTCAGCTGCTCCTTCGGCTTGGGCGGATTGAACGCCAGATTGCGGCTATCGCGCGCGATATAATACCAATCGCCCTGGTTGAACTGCGCCGCGAAGCTGGGCGTGCCCAGCGTCGCGAGCACCGACTGGCGATTGTCCACACCCGGCTGGATCGCGTTCACCAGATCGGCATCAACGATATAGCCCTGGTGCGAGCGGAGCGGGGTGCAGCCCGCGGCGGCGACGCCGGCGAGAAGCGTCAGGACGAGAAGGGGGCGCATCGATACTCCGCTCAACAGGCGATCGGCCGCGGGGGTCCGGTGCGGGGCACATGGACTTTGCGGCCGTCCGCCTCAATATGCCGCCCGAACCGGCGAGACAAGCACGCCGCGATACAGGATGGACGCATTTGGGTTGGTGGCAACGAATAACCGGCGGGCGCGGCGACCAGCAGGCGGCGCTGCCGCTGTACGATGCGGTGGTGGCGCGCGCGCGCCAGCCGCACTGGTATCTGGCCGGGCACGTCCCCGACACGCTGGACGGGCGGTTCGACATGGTCGCGGCGGTGCTGTCGATGGTGCTGCTGCGGCTGGAGGCGGAACCGGCGGGCGCGACGCCGACCGCACAGCTGACGGAGCGGTTCATCGAGGACATGGACGCGCAGGTCCGCCAGATCGGCTTCGGCGACATGGTGGTGGGCAAGCATGTCGGGCGGATGATGGGGATGCTGGGCGGGCGGCTGGGCGCGTATCGCGACGGTCTGGCGGGCACGGCCGACATGGATGCGGCGCTGGTGCGCAACCTGTACCGTGGCGAGGCGCCGCCCGCCGAAGCGGTGGCGCATGTGCGTGACGGGCTGGCGGCGCTGCGCCGCGCGCTGGACGAGGTGTCGATCGACGCGATGATGCGGGGGGAACTGCCGTGACGCCGGAATTTTCGCGTATCGAGCGGCTCGATACGATCGGCGGCGACGAGCGGGTGGTGTCGATCGTCGCCGACGAAGCCGAGCGCGCGGCGCTGGCGGCGCGGTTCGGGCTGGTGGCGATCGAGCGGTTGGAGGCGCGGCTGGCGATCCGGCGCGGGTCCGCCGGGATCGACGTGCACGGCACCGTCGCGGCGGCGGTGGTGCAGGCATGTTCGGTGACGGGCGACCCGCTGCCCGCGACGATCGACGAGCCGGTCGCGCTGCGCTTCGTCGAGCCGGCGGCGGCGGGGGACGAGATCGCGCTGGACGAGGTTGAGCTGGACGGGGACGCGCTCGACATCGTCGAGATCGAGGGCGGCGGAATCGACCTGGGCGAGGCGGCGGCGGAGACGATGGCACTGGCGCTCGATCCCTTTCCGCGCAGCCCGCGCGCCGCCGCGGTGCTGAAGGAAGCGGGCGTCGTCAGCGAGGAGGAGGCCGGGCCGTTCGGTGCGCTGTCCGGACTGAAGGCGAAGCTGGCCGGCGGGGAGACAGGCTAGATCAGCGCCAGGTCGCTGAGCCGGCCGATCAGCGCGAGCGGCATCGCGGCGAGGCTGTCGCTCGCCTCCCCGCCCAGGTCGCCCGGCGCGTCCGCCGCCTCCAGATAGCGCCAGCCCTGATGCGCGCGCTTCGGGCGGGACTGGACCAGCCGCAGCGCCGGATCGATGTGGATCGCGACGCGCCCGCCCTCTGCCTCTCCGAACGCCAGGATCGGGGAGCGCGCCACCAGCGTGTGCTTGATGATCCAGAACAGCGAGCCTTGCCCGGCGATCTCCTCATGCCGCTTGGGCAGGTAGCGCGTGGTCAGGAACACCGGGCCGTCGGCGGCGCGCGCGGCGAGCCGCTGGCCCAGAAGGTCGACGCTGGCCGCGCCGAAGGCGACCTTGGTTAGGTGAAGCGGCATCGTCGCGCCGATGTGGGTCAGCCCCCCAGCCCCCACAAGGTCGCCAGACCGAGGAACGACAGGAAGCCCATGACGTCGGTGATCGTCGTGACGAACACCGCCGACGACACCGCCGGATCGACGTTCGCCTTGTCCAGCGCGACCGGCACGATCACCCCGACCAGCCCGGCGACGACGCTGTTGATCATCATCGCCAGCGCGAACACCACCGACAGACCGCCATGGCCGAGCAGCACGTAGCTGCCCGTCGCCCCCACGGCGGCGAGCGCGAGGCCGTTGCAGATCGCGACGCGGAATTCGCGCAGCAGCATCCGCAGCGTGTTCGAACTGGTCAGCTGGTTGGTGGCGAGTGCGCGGACCATCACCGCCAGCGTCTGCGTCCCCGCATTGCCGCCCAGCGCCGAGACGATCGGCATCAGCGCGGCGAGCAGCGCGAAGCGCGCGATCTCGCCCTGGAACAGCCCGACCACCGAGGCCGACAGGATCGTCGCGCCCAGGTTGACGATGAGCCACGCGACGCGCGTGCGCACCGTCACCGCGATCGGTTCGTTGATGTCGCCGTCGCCCGCACCGGCGAGCCGCAGCGTATCCTCGCCCGCTTCCTCCTGGATGATGTGGACGATGTCGTCGACGGTGATCATGCCCACCAGCCGCCCCGCGGCATCGGTGACCGCGGCGGAGATCAGCGCATATTTCTGGAAGCGCAGCGCGACCTCTTCCTGATCCATGTCGACCGGGATCAGCGTCTGTTCACGCTTCATCACGTCGCCCACCGGGATGCTGCGGGGGGTGCGAAGGATCCACGACAGCGCGCAGGTGCCGATCGGGCGATGCCCAGGATCGACGACGAAGATCTCCCAGAAATCGGTGGTCAGTTCCTCGTCGCCGCGCAGATAGTCGAGGACGTCGCCGACCGTCCAATGTTCGGGCACCGCGACCAGATCGCGCTGCATCAGGCGGCCGGCGGATTCCTCCGGATAGGACAGCGCCTCCTCGATCGCGGCGCGATCGTCCGGCTCCATCGCGCGCAGGACCTCGCGCTGGTCCTCCGGCTCCATGTCCTCGATGATCGCGACGGCATCGTCGGTATCGAGTTCGCTGGCGATGTCCGCGACCTGCCGCGCGTCGAGCGCGTCGATCAGCGCCTCGCGGACGTAATCGTTCATCTCCGCGAACACGTCGGCATCGACGAGGTCGGCGATCGCGGCGGCCAGGTCCTTGCGCCGGTCCTCCGGCGTCAGTTCGAACAGGTCGGCGATGTCGGCGGGGTGGAGCGGCTCCACCAGCGCGCGCGCCGCTTCGGCATCGCCGTCCTCGACCGCGTCGAGCACCGCGGTGACGAATTCGGGCTTCAGCCGGTCATCCTCGTCCAGCCGGGTGTCGTCGGCCGGGTCCAGCGTATCGGGAAGATCGGTGTCGGTCATGGTCCGCCTCCCGGAACGTTAACGGCGCCGCCCCTAGCGCGGCGGCTGCGCATTTGCCAGCCGCGCCCGGCATCACTACGTGCGCGCCCAAGCAAACGTAAAGGATTCCCCATGGCCGATACCTATTCGACGCTGACGATGACGCTCGACGGCGGCGACGTCACGATCAAGCTGCGCCCCGACCTGGCGCCCAACCACGTCCAGCGCATCGCCGAACTGGCGAACGAGGGCTTCTACGACGGCGTGCCGTTCCATCGCGTCATCCCCGGCTTCATGGCGCAGGGCGGCGACGGCGGAAACCACAACGGCACCGGCGGTTCGTCGAAGCCCAACCTGAAGCAGGAGTTCAACAAGGAGCCGCATGTGCGCGGCGTGTGCTCGATGGCGCGCACGATGGACCCGAACAGCGCCAATTCGCAGTTCTTCATCTGCTTCGACGACGCGCGCTTCCTCGACGGCCAGTATACCGTGTGGGGCGAAGTGACCGAGGGCATGGAGTTGATCGACGCGCTGCCCAAGGGCGAGCCGCCCGCGAACCCGGGCAAGATCGTCACGATGAAGGCGCAGTGACGTGCGGCGGCGGGGCGCGGGCGATATCGCCCGCCCCCCGTCGCGCACGCCGAATGTTGCGAATGTTGAGCCGCTGGCGGGGTAAATCGCCGTCCGGCGGCGCGTCGTGTCGCCGGGGTGGCGCGTCACGGGAGCGTGGGGGTCGCATCATCCTGCCGCGCAGGCTGCGCGATGTTGGCGGGTGTAGGACAGGGGGCGGCACGGTTCGCCGGAGAAGCGAGACGGTCGCGAAAGGACAAGGCGATTCGTGCCCCTCTTCGGGAAATCCCAGCCTTCGCTGGGATGACGTGTGGAGCGCCAGCGGGCGCTCGAGCCGCGCGCCCATCGATCCGATCGGCATTCAGGCATGTGACCCATCCATACTGAGGAGAGGCTGAGCCTGCCGAGGCCTCGTCCCAAAGCACCCTTCGAGACGCCGTTTCGGCAAGCTCAACAGCTCCTCAGGGCGAACGGGGCGAATGTTGCCCCCTCAATCCTCGCGCAGGGTGCGGATCAGCCAGTCGCGGAACAGCCGCACCGGCTTGGTCTGCAGCGCGCGCGGGCGGCAGGCGAACCAGTAGCTGTACGGGCTGGTCACCTGGAAATCGAACAGCTTCACCAGTCGCGAATCGTTGGCGTCGTGGAAATGGCTTTCGTGCATGAACGCCACGCCCAGCCCCTGCGCCGCGGCTTCCAGCATCAGCGCGCCCGAATCGAAATAATCGATCGCCGCCGGCTCGATCGCGGTCAGCCCGGCGGCGTGGCGCCAGGCGACGAACGTGTCGATCATCTCGCGGTGGAGCAGCACGGTATGCCGCGCGAGTTGCTCAGGGGCGACCAGCGGGTCCGGCCCCTCCACCAGCCGTCGCGCCGCGATCGGATAGACCATGTTGCGGTCTAGCCGTTCGGCATGGAGCGTGGGGTCGATGTCGCGCGCCAGCACGATCACCGCGTCCAGCCCCTCCCCCAGCCGCGCGATCGCGTTGCTGCCGGTGTCGATATCGAGATGCAGTTCCGGGTGTGCGGCGCGCAATTCGCCCAGCCGCGGGAACAGCCGTTGCGAGGCGTAGAGCGGCAGCACGCCGAGCCGCAGCCGCAGTACCTCCGTCCCGCTGGTCATCGATTCGATCGCGTCGGACAGCCCGTCCAGCGCCGGGGCGATCGCCGACAGCAGCCGGTCGCCGTCGGCATTGGGCACCATCGCCTGGTGCCGGCGATCGAACAGCGGGCGCGCCAGGAAGCGTTCGAGCGTCTGGATCCGGCGGCTGAGCGCGGGCGGGGAGAGCGCCAATTCCTGCGCCGCCGCCTTGATCGAGCCAAGCCGCGCCACGGCCACGAAGGCTTCGATCGCGGTCAGGGGCGGGAGGCGGCGCATCGATCATCCAACCTGGGTTATGTGCGCCGCATCATGCAAGTGAAACGTTCACATACGAGCGCGATCGTTGATTGATTGCACTTTATGCAATCGTGCGCAACGTTTTTCGCATTTGCACATCGCGATGCTGCGCTGCACATAGGGCGGGCCTTTCAGGCATCCTCTCCTATAAAACTTTCACGGGCCGGCCCTTCGGGGCTGGCCCTTTTTTTCGGCGCGCGCACCGGCCCGCGCGGCGCGCGCCCTCGCAATCGGGAACCCGGCCCCTATCTCCTGCGCTCGACCGCGAGCCGCACGAAAGGGACCCAATGGCCGACGCCGACGAACGCACGATCAAGCTGCAGGTCGCCAATGCCCGGCCCGAGGACAGCGGCCGCGGGATCGCGCACCTGCCGCGGTCGGTGATGGCGGCGCTGGGGCTGGGCGACGGTGACGTGGTGGAGATCGTCGGCAAGAAGACCACGCCGGCGCGCGCGGTCGGCCCCTATGCCGAGGACGAGGGGCTGGAGTTGCTGCGCATCGACGGGTTGCAGCGCGCCAACGCCGGGGTCGGATCGGGCGATTTCGTCGAGGTGCGGCGCGTCGAGAGCAAGGCCGCGACGCGCGTCGTCTTCGCGCCGGCGCAGCAGAACCTGCGGTTGCAGGGATCGACCAACGCGCTGAAGCGCACCTTCTTCGGGCGGCCGCTGTGCGCGGGCGACGTCGTCGCGACCGCCGGGCACCAGCGCGTGCAGAACATGCCGCCGGGCATGGAGCGGTTCGTCAACGCGCCCGCCTATGCGCTGCAGGAAATCCGCCTGACGGTGGTGTCGGCCAGCCCCAAGGGCGTCGTCCATATCGACGAGCATACCGACGTCGAGCTGCGCCCCGAATATGAGGAGCCGGACGCCGCGCGGCGCGCCGACGTCACCTATGACGATATCGGCGGGATGGCGACGACGATCGACCAGCTGCGCGAAATGGTCGAGCTGCCGCTGCGCTACCCCGAATTGTTCGAGCGGCTGGGCGTCGAGCCGCCCAAGGGCGTGTTGCTGCACGGCCCGCCCGGCACCGGCAAGACGCGGCTGGCGCGCGCGGTGGCGAACGAATCGGATGCGCAATTCTTCCTCATCAACGGGCCGGAGATCATGGGATCGGCCTATGGCGAGAGCGAGCAGCGGCTGCGGCAGGTGTTCGAGGAAGCGACCAAGGCCGCGCCGTCGATCGTGTTCATCGACGAGATCGATTCGATCGCGCCCAAGCGCGGGCAGGTGTCGGGCGAGGCCGAGAAGCGGCTGGTCGCGCAGCTGCTGACGCTGATGGACGGGCTGGAGGCGCGCGCCAATCTGGTGGTGATCGCGGCGACCAACCGGCCGGAGGCGATCGACGAGGCGCTGCGCCGGCCGGGGCGGTTCGACCGCGAGATCGTCGTCGGCGTCCCCGACGAGCGCGGGCGGCGCGAGATCCTGGGCATCCACACTCGCGGGATGCCGCTGGGCGAGCGGGTCGACCTGGACGAGCTGGCGCGCACGACCTTCGGCTTCGTCGGCGCGGACCTGTCGGCGCTGACGCGCGAGGCGGCGATCGAGACGGTGCGGCGGATGATGCCGCGGCTGAACCTGGAGGACCGCACGATCCCGACCGAAGTGCTGGAGACGCTGGCGGTCACGCGCGAGGATTTCATGGAGGCGTTGAAGCGCGTCCAGCCGAGCGCGATGCGCGAGGTGATGGTGCAGGCGCCGACGACGCAGTGGAGCGACGTCGGCGGGCTGGACGATGCGCAGATGCGGCTGAAGGAAGGCGTCGAGCTGCCGCTGAAGGACCCCGATGCGTTCCGCCGGCTGGGCATCCGCCCGGCCAAGGGCTTCCTGCTGTACGGGCCGCCTGGCACGGGCAAGACGCTGCTCGCCAAGGCGGTGGCGCGCGAGGCGCAGGCCAATTTCATCGCCACCAAGTCGAGCGACCTCTTGTCCAAATGGTATGGCGAGAGCGAGCAGCAGATCAGCCGTCTGTTCGCGCGCGCGCGGCAGGTGGCGCCGACGGTGATCTTCATCGACGAGCTCGATTCGCTGGTGCCCGCGCGCGGTGGCGGGCTGGGCGAGCCGCAGGTGACCGAGCGGGTGGTCAACACCATCCTGGCGGAGATGGACGGGCTGGAGGAACTCCAGTCGGTGGTGGTGATCGGCGCGACCAACCGGCCCAATCTGGTCGATCCCGCGCTGCTGCGCCCGGGGCGGTTCGACGAGCTGATCTATGTCGGCGTGCCGAGCGCGGAGGGGCGGCGGCGCATCCTGGCGATCCAGACGCAGAAGATGCCGCTCGCCGACGATGTCGACCTCGACGCGATCGCGGCGCGGGCGGAGCGGTTCACCGGCGCGGACCTGGAGGATGTGGTGCGGCGCGCCGGGTTGATCGCGCTGCGCGAATCGCTCCAGACGCGGGAAGTGCGGCACGAGCATTTCGAACGCGCGCTGGCCGAAAGCCGCGCGAGCGTGACGCCCGAGGTGGAGCGCGAATACGAACAGATGGCCGCGCGGCTGAAGCAGGAAGCGAATGCGATCCAGCCGATCGGCTTCATCGCGCCGGGCCAGCTATCGCCGCGCGGGCCGAAGGGGAGCGACTGACCGGCTGACCTGATCCGTCGCCCCGGCCCGGGCTGTGGCTTTTCGCGGTTGATCGTGCGCGCATCGCGGAAGATCCCAGCCTGCGCTGGGATGACGTCCAGGTCGGCGCTACACCACCGGGTCGTCATAGGCGGCGACGGTGGGGGCGGCGTCGCGCAGCGCGGCCCAGCACCAGACGAACAGCACCAGGCACGCCAGCCCGGCGGTCAGATAAGGCAGCGGGTGCCACAATTCGTAGAGGCCGACGCCGATCGACGGGCCGAGCACGAAGCTGGCGCCGTTGATGCTGGTGACCTTGCCCGCGACCGACCCCTGCGCCTCCGGCCCGACCGCCAGGCTGGACCCGGCGGTGAAGCCGGGCCGCGTGAAGCCGAACCCCAGGCTGGCGAGCGCATAGGCGGTGGCGATGCCGTACAGCGACGGCGCGAGGCCCGTCAGCGCGGTGCCCGCCGCCGCCAGCACCAGCCCGACCAGCACCAGCGCGCGCGGTTTCAGGTTGAGCAGCGGGATCAGCCCCCATTGTGCGAGCAGCGCCGCGCCCGCCCCCATCATCAGCACGATCCCGGTCGATTCCAGCGCCATGCGCGGCGGCAGCCCCAGCCGGTCGATGACCAGGAAACCGATCGCCTGCCCGGTCATCGCCTGTGCATGGCCCATCACCAGACCGGCCGCCATCCAGGTGCGGATGCGCGGATCGAGATAGCCGACGCGCGTCCCCGGCGGGGCGATCGCAGCCTGCACGCTGGCGCCGGACGACTGCCCGCCGATCGAGGGATAGGCGTTGACCGCGCCATGCGCCTCTGCGGTCAGCCCGCGATCGTCTGGCAGCATCCGCCGCACCGTCACGAAGATGACGAGGCCGAAGGCGGCAAAGACGAAGGCGGGTCCGGCCAGCCCGACCTCCACCGTACCGACATGCCCCAGCAGCAGGTAGGGCGCGACCGCCGGCCCGAGGATGGTCCCCAGCCCGAAGGCGGAGGCCAGCAGGGTCAGCGCGCGCGTCCGCTCCTCCCGCGTGGTGTTGCCGGCGACCAGCGCCTGTACCGCGGGCGGCGCGGCGGACCCGAAGGTGCCGTAGATCAGCCGCCCGGCGATGAAGAGCAGGAACGCGGTGGTCCCGCCGATCCAGCCGTTGATCCCCGCCGCCAGGAACAGGCCGCACAGCAGCAGGCTGATGCAGAAGCCACCCAGCCCCAGCAGGATCATCAGCCGCCGCCCGTGCCGGTCCGACCGGTTCGCCCAGAAGGGCGCGGCGAGCACCCACAAGAGCGCCGACACCGAAAAGGCCGCCGCCACCGCCGAATCCTTGACCCCCAGGGATCGCCCCAGCGCGGGCAGCACCGATTGCAGCGCGGTATTGCCCGCCGCGATCGTCAGCATGACGAGGAACATCAGCCCGAAGGTGGATTCGACACCGCGCCGCACCGGCCTTCCCCTCTCCATCTGTACCGTTCGTCGTGTCCTTATCCCGATTAGGCGCTTGGGGGCCGCGCGCAACCCCGCTATGGCAACCGGGTCGCTTGCAGCGCGTTCGTCATGAAGGTGTCGTGGAAACGTCACCGATCAGGGTTCAGGAGTCCGATCTTTCGACATGGCTAGTTCGACCAACGCCATCCGGCGCAGCCGCCGCAACGCCGCCGGCGTGCCCAGTCCGTGGCAGATGTTCTTTTCGGGGTTTCTGAAGCACCCCGTGATGGTCGGATCGATCATCCCGTCGTCCGACCGGCTGATCGCCAAGATGCTCGGCCCGGTGGACTGGGCGAACACCAAGCTGTTCGTCGAATACGGCCCGGGCGTCGGCACCTTCTGCCGCCCGATCCTGGAGAAGATGGCGCCCGACGCGATGCTGATCGCGATCGACACCAACCCGGATTTCATCCGCTACCTCGACCATACGATCACCGATCCGCGCTTCGTCGCGGTCCACGGGTCGGCGGCGGACGTCGAGCGGATCGTCGCCGAACACGGGCATGAGGCAGCCGACTACGTTCTGTCGGGCCTGCCCTTCTCCACGCTGCCGGACGGCGTCGGGCCGCAGATCGCCGCGGCGACGCAGCGCGTGCTGCGCCCCGGCGGCGCGTTCCTGGTCTATCAGTTCAGCCCGAGGGTGCGCGACTTCATCGCGCCGCATTTCGAGCGGATCGACCATGACATGGAATGGTGGAACGTGCCGCCGGCGCAGCTGTACTGGGGCTGGAAGGACTAGGTCGGACCGACATCCGGCGGTCCGAATTCGACCGGCCGTCATCCCGGCGCAGGCCGGGATCTCCCGGAGAAAGCAGGAGGCAGGAGCCGCGTGAGGCGCCAGCCTTCGCTGGGGCGACGGCTACGGTCAGGCGGCCTTCACTGAACCGCCACCAGCATCTCCGCTCTTCAATCGTGACGCGCCAGTCCCTTCGCCAGCATCGCGGCGATCGTGTCGGCGATCGCGGCGGGGTCTTCCTCGGCAGACCAGATGCCGTAGCGCAGCCCCAGGAACACGTTCATCCCCATGATCGCCCAGGCGTGTACCTCGCCGATGTCGGCGATCACCTCGCCACGGTCGGCGGCGCGGCGCAGGCGGGCGGCGATGCGGTCGGCGGTGGTGGCATAGTGGCGGCGGAAGCTGTCGGGGTCGACGAATTCGGATTCGTCGATGATCCGGTAGATTTCCTTGTGCGCGCGCGCGAATTCCAGAAAGCCGAGCAGACCGGCGCGTTCCGCCGCGATCTGGTCCGGCGCGGCGCCGATCGCGGGGGCGACATGATCGCGCACGCGGTTCGACATGTCCGCCACCAGCGCGCGGAACACCGCATCCTTGCTGTCGAACCAGGTGTAGAAGCTGCCCAGCGCCACCCCGGCGCGGCGGGTGATCCCGCTGATCGAGGCGTCGTGGAAGCCGCGTTCGCCGAATTCGGCCGCCGCCGCATCGAGGATCGCGCGCTGCGTGCGTCGCCCGCGTTCGGTGCGCGGCACCTTGTCGCCACTGTCCGCGTCCGTCGCGGCCCGCCGATCGCTCATCGCACCCCTCCCGATCCGGCGCCTACATGATCGCATCATGAAAGTTGAAAGCCGGTTCAAGTTTCAGTATAGCGTGATCGACGTGCCGGCAACCCGCTAGAGGGATCGGCCAACAAAGGGGAGGAAGGCGATGCGCCGCACCACGACGACCGTTCGATCGATCCTGCTGCTGGGCAGCGCGCTGGCCGCGATACCCGCCGCCGCGCAGACCACATCCTCCACCGCGCCCCCTCCACCGAAACCGCGCCGACCCCCGAAACCGCCACCGCCGCCAGCGAGGAGACGGGCGAGAACATCGTCGTCACCGCGCGCCGCCGCGAGGAAAGCGTGATCGACGTGCCGATCGCGATGTCGGTCGTCTCGGGCGACCTGCTGGAGAAGCAGGGCGCGGTCGATATCACCGCCTTGCAGGACAAGACGCCGAACCTGACGCTGCAGATCGCGCGCGGCTCCAACTCCACGCTGATCGCGTTCAGCCGCGGCGTCGGCCAGCAGGACCCGCTGTGGGGGTTCGAACCGGGCGTCGGCCTGTACATCGACGACGTCTATGTCGCGCGGCCGCAGGGCGCGGTACTCGATATCTTCGACGTGGAGCGGGTGGAGGTGCTGCGCGGGCCGCAGGGCACGTTGTACGGCCGCAACACGATCGGCGGCGCGATCAAATACGTCACCAAGCGGCTGGGCCACGACGTGTCGGGCATGGTGCGCGGGTCGTACGGTTCGTACAACCAGTTCGACCTGGTCGGGCAGATCGCGCTGCCGATCACCGACACGCTGTCGATCGGCGCGGCGGTGGCGCGGTACAAGCGTGACGGGTTCGGGACCAACCTGACCACCGGCGCGGACCAGTATGACAAGGACGTGATCGCGGCGCGCGTGTCCGCCGAATGGTCGCCGACCGACGCGATCTTCGTGCGGCTGGCGGGCGACCGCACGCTCGACAAGTCGAACCCGCGCCACGGCACCCGGCTGGTCGGCAACGGCGGCGACCCGCGCTACGCCCCCACCGCCAGCGTGTACGATACGCGCGCCGGGATCGGCGACAACAACCGCGTGCTGGCGCAGGGGCTGTCGCTGACCGGCGAGTTCGGCCTGTCCGACACGCTGACCTTCAAGACGATCAGCGCGTATCGCGACGGCCAGACCGACACGGTGATCGATTTCGACAATACCGCGCTGCCGACGCTGGACGTGCCCGCCTATTACGAGGACTGGCAGTTCACGCAGGAATTGCAGCTGCTGTTCCAGGGCAGCCGCGTGCAGGGGGTGTTCGGCCTCTATTACCTCGACGCGCGCGCATCCGGCGCGTTCGACACGGTGCTGGGGCTGCTCAACACCACCACGCTGACGTCGGGGTCGGTCAAGACCAAGAGCTATGCCGCGTTCGGCGACTTCAGCGTCGACGTGACCGACCAGCTGAAGGTGTCGGCGGGACTGCGCTACACCAAGGACGACAAGACCGGCACCGTCTTCCGTCGCAACTACACCGGCATCCGCTCGCCGCGGTTCGGCAATGCCGCGGCGGTGCCGGGCCTGATCCGCACCGATTACACCAATAGCCGCAGCTTCGATCAGGTCACGCCGCGCATCTCGATCAGCTATGAGCCGCGCCGCGACCTCAACCTCTATGCCTCATGGGGCAAGGGGTTCAAATCGGGCGGGTTCGACATGCGCGGCGACGCGGTGTTCACCCCCACCACGGTCAACGGCTACGATCCGGAGAAGATCAGCAGCTACGAACTGGGGTTGAAGGGCGCGTTCCTGGACCGCACCCTGTTCCTGAACCTGGCGGGCTATTATTCGCGCTACACCGACCAGCAGGTGACGATTCAGGTCCCCAACGTCGCCGGCGGCATCGCCAGCTTCGTCGACAATGCGGGCAAGGCCGACATCTACGGCGTCGAGATTGAGGCGCGCGCGGTACCGTCGCGCTGGTTCTCGGCACAGGCGTCGTTCGGGTACACCCATGCCAAGTATCTGGAATTCCTGACCTTCATCAACGGCGGGACGACGCCGGTGGACGTCGCCAACCAGCGCGTGTTCCAGAACACGCCGCGCTTCACCGCCGCGGCATCGTTCACCGCGTCGACCGGATTTGCGGGCGGCACCATCTCGATCACGCCCGAAGTGACGCTGCGCAGCGACTATACCTTGTTCGAGATCCCGACCCCGGCGCTGGACCAGGACGGCTATGCGCTGGTCAACGCATCGGCCAACTGGATTTCGGGCGACGGGCATTACCGCGTGGCGATGAACCTCAGGAACCTCGCCGACCAGCGGTACCGGGTGGGCGGGTACAACTTCCCCGGCGCGGTGTTCGGCAATTCGATCATCGGCTATTACGGCCCGCCGCGCACCGCCACCGCGACGTTCGAGGTACGGTTCTGACGAGCGGGGGCGAGGCGCGCGGCACGTCCCGTCACCCCAGCGCAGGCTGGGGTCTCGCCGTAACGACGCGCTTCGCCCGCATCGCGAAAGATCCCGGCCTGCGCCGGGATGACGTTTCGAAGTGCAGGGCAGCGTGAGATGACGTTCGTAGTGGCGACCACCCGTCCCCCCGCCCGCCCCGGCGTCACGCTGGCGATGCTGCTGCTGGTCTACAGCTTCAACTTCCTCGACCGGCAGATCCTGTCGATCCTGGCGCAGCCGGTGAAGGCGGACCTGCGCCTCACCGATGCGCAACTGGGGATGCTGGGCGGGCTGGCGTTCGCGATCCTGTATTCCACGCTGGCGATTCCGCTGGCGCTGCTCGCCGATCGCACCAGCCGTACCTGGGTCATCACCGTCAGCCTGGCGGTGTGGAGCGGATTCACCGCGCTGTGCGGCGCGGCCGGCAGCTTCACGCAGATGTTCCTGTTCCGGCTGGGCGTGGGCGTGGGCGAGGCGGGCGGGGTGGCGCCATCCTATGCGCTGATCGCCGACACGTTCCGCCCCGAATGGCGCGCGCGGGCGCTGGCGATCTATTCGCTGGGCATCCCGCTGGGCGCCGCCGCGGGCGTGCTGCTGGGCGGCTATATCGCCGCGGCGGTGGAGTGGCGCACCGCCTTCTTCGCGGTCGGCATCGCCGGGCTGGCGATCGCGCCGGCGTTCCGCTGGCTGGTGCGCGATCCGCCGCGCGCCGCCGCGACGACGGACCGCGAGCCGATCGGGCGGGTGTTTGCGATCCTGGCGGTGAAACCCGCCTTCTGGCTGCTGGCGTTCGGCGCGGCGGCCGGGTCGATGTGCGGCTATGGCGTCGCCTTCTGGCTGCCCAGCCTGATGATGCGCAGCTACGGGCTGACGTTGGTGGGGACCGGGCAGTTCATCGGTGCGCTACTGCTGAGCGGCGGGGTGGCGGGCATCCTGCTGGGCGGCACGCTGGGCGACCGGCTGGGGGCGCGCGACCGGCGCTGGTACGCGCTGCTGCCAGCACTCTGCTATGTCGCGGGGACGCCGCTGTTCATCGCGGGCGTCCTGACGGGCAGCGCGACCGCCGCCTTCGCGCTGTTCGTGGTGCCGCAGGCGCTGGTCTATGTGTGGCTCGGCCCGGTGCTGACCGCGGTGCAGCATCTGGTGCCCGCGCACATGCGCGCGACCGCATCGGCCAGCTTCCTGCTGATCAACAACCTGATCGGGCTGGGGCTGGGCAGCTGGGTGATCGGGCGATTGTCCGACACGCTGGTGCCGACGTACGGCGCGCAATCGCTGCGCTATGCGATCGCGGCGGGGCTGTGCCTGTACCTGGTCGCCGGCGCGCTGATGGCGCTGGCGAGCCGGCGGCTGGCGCGCGACTGGGTGGCGTAGCGGGGGCGCTCGAAGGACGCCTGACACCTGCCCTTCGAGACGCCGTTTCGGCAGGCTCGACGGCTCCTCAGGGCAAACGGCAGGCGGTCCCGTCAGCGTTCGCGGGTCGCGGCGAAGCGGACCTTGGGATAGCGATCCTGGATGTAGCCGACTTCCCACGCGCTCTTGGCCAGGAACACGGGGTTGCCGTCGCGGTCCTTCGCCATCGCGGCGCGGTTGACGTCGGTGAAATCCTTGAGGTCGGCGGGGTTCTCCGCCGACACCCAGCGCGCGGTGTCGAACGGCGCGGGTTCCAGCGCGGCCGCGACCTTGTATTCGGCGTCGAGGCGCGAGAGCAGCACGTCGAGCTGGAGCTGCCCGACGACGCCGATCACCCAGTTGGAGCCGATTTCGGGGTAGAAGACCTGCGTCACCCCTTCCTCCGCCATGTCGTCCAGCGCCTTGCGCAGCTGCTTGGTCTTGGTGGGATCCTTGAGCGCGACGCGGCGCAGGATCTCCGGCGCGAAATTGGGCAGGCCGGTGAAGCGGATGTCGGCGCGTTCCGACAGCGTGTCGCCCACCCGCAGCGTGCCGTGGTTGGGGATGCCGATGATGTCGCCGGGAAACGCCTCGTCAGCGACCTCGCGGTTCTGCGCGAAGAACAGGATCGGCGAATGGACCGCGATCGGCTTGCCATGACCGGTCGGGGTCAGCTTCATGCCGCGCCGGAACGTGCCCGAACACAACCGCATGAACGCGATCCGGTCGCGGTGCTGCGGGTCCATGTTGGCCTGCACCTTGAAGACGAAGCCGGTCACTTCCTTCTCGTCCGGGGATACCGGCGCCGGCTCGGCGGGCTGCGGGCGCGGCGGGGGCGCATAGTCGGCCAGCGCGGCGATCAGGTCCGCCGGGCCGAAATCCTTGAGCGCGGAACCGAAATAGACCGGCGTCAGATCGCCGTGACGATAGGCTGCCGCGTCGAAGGCGGCATAGCCGGCCTCGGCCAGTTCGATCTCCTCGGCGACGTCGTCGGGCAGCGCGGGATCGGCCTCCACCTTCCCTTGGAAGGTGCGGCTGTCGCCCTCCGGTCGGGTGATCTGGCGCGTCGCGAGGTTCAGGATGCCCTGGAACGTGCCGCCCATGCCGACCGGCCAGGTCATCGGGCAGACGTCGAGCGCGAGCATGTCGGCGATCTCGTCCAGCAGTTCGAACACCGGGCGGCCTTCGCGATCGACCTTGTTGACGAAGGTGATGATCGGGACCGACCGCAGCCGGCACACCTCGAACAGCTTGCGCGTCTGCGGCTCGATGCCCTTGGCCGCGTCGATCACCATGATCGCCGAATCGACCGCGGTCAGCGTGCGGTACGTGTCCTCGCTGAAATCCTCGTGCCCCGGCGTGTCGAGCAGGTTGAAGGTGATGCCGGCATGTTCGAACGTCATCACGCTGGACGTCACCGAAATGCCGCGCTGCTGTTCGATCTTCATCCAGTCCGACCGCGCGCGGCGGTTTGCCCCGCGCGCCTTTACCTCGCCCGCCAGATGGATCGCGCCGCCGAAATACAGCAGCTTTTCGGTCAGTGTCGTCTTGCCCGCGTCGGGGTGGGAAATGATCGCGAAGGTGCGGCGGGGGGAGGTC
>NZ_LSJO01000476.1:0-6359 GCF_001556735.1 Sphingomonas sp. CCH9-F2
GAACAGGCCGAAAGCTTCGTCCACGCCGCGCCACAGCCGTTCGAAATGGATGCCGCCTTCCTCGGTCATCCGCGCGGTCCAGCTCGCTTCGCTGTCACCCTGGTCGAGGCGGCGGGTCACCTCCGCCACCGCGGCCGCGCGCGCCTCGCGCGGCATGTCGGGGGTCAGCGCGCCGCCCAGCGCGAGCGTTTCGATGATGACCGGATCGTAGCGGCGCGGCACGTAGCGCATCAGCGTGCGCATCCGCCGGGCATGTTCGACCAGCGGGCGCAGGTGCGCGCCGGTCAGCCCCTCGCCGCCGCGTTCCAGCATCATCGTCGAAAGGCCGGCGTCGACCAGATAGTCGTCGAGCGCGGCATCGTCCTTCAGATAGACCTCCGACCGGCCCTTGGTCGCCTTATACAGCGGGGGCTGCGCGATATAGAGGTGCCCGGCCTCGATGATCTCGCGCATCTGGCGGTAGAAGAACGTCAGCAGGAGCGTGCGGATATGCGCGCCGTCGACGTCGGCGTCGGTCATGATGACGATCTTGTGGTAGCGCAGCTTTTCCAGCTTGAAGTCGTCGCGGCCGATCCCGGTGCCCATCGCCTGGATCAGCGAGATGATCTCCTTCGATCCCAGCATCCGGTCGGTGCGCGCGCGCTCGACGTTCAGGATCTTGCCGCGGATCGGCAGGATCGCCTGATAGTCGCTGTCGCGGCCCGATTTGGCCGAGCCGCCGGCGGAATCGCCCTCCACGATGAACAGTTCGGCCTTGGTCGCGTCGCGTTCGCGGCAGTCGTGCAGCTTTCCGGGCAGGCCACTGACCTCCATCACGCCCTTGCGCCGGGTCAGTTCGCGCGCGCGCTTCGCCGCCTCGCGCGCGGCGGCGGCGTCGATGATCTTGCCGACGATCGACCGGGCGTGCTGCGGGTTTTCCTCCAGCCATTCGGCCATTTTGTCGGCCATCAGGCTTTCGAGCGGCTGGCGCACCTCGGACGAGACGAGCTTGTCCTTGGTCTGCGAGCTGAACTTCGGATCGGGCAGCTTGACCGAGACGATCGCGGTCAGCCCCTCGCGCATGTCGTCGCCGGTCAGCGACACCTTCTCCTTCTTCAGCAGCCCGGACTTTTCCGCATAATTGTTGAGCGTGCGGGTCAGCGCGGCGCGGAAGGCGGCGATGTGCGTGCCGCCGTCGCGCTGAGGGATGTTGTTGGTGAAGGCCAGCACGTTCTCGTAATAGGAATCGTTCCATTCCAGCGCGACGTCGATGCCGATCTGGTCGCGCATCCCCGACACGGAGATAGGATCGGGGAACAGCGGCTGCTTGTTGCGGTCCAGCCACTTCACGAACGCGGCGATGCCGCCTTCGTAGAACAGCTCGATCGTCTTCGGCTCCTCATGCCGGGCGTCGCTGAGGAACAGGCGCACGCCCGAATTGAGGAACGCCAGCTCGCGATAGCGATGTTCCAGCTTGTCGAAATCGAATTCGGTGATCTTGAACGTGGCGGGGGAGGGGAAGAAGGTGACGCGCGTGCCCTTCTTGCCCTCGGCCGGGCCGACCACCTTGAGCGGGGCGACCGCATCGCCGTGGGCGAAGCGCATGTAATGCTCCTCCCCGTCGCGCCAGATCGTGAGGTCGAGCCATTCGCTGAGCGCGTTGACCACCGACACGCCGACGCCGTGGAGGCCGCCGGACACCTTGTAGGCATTGTCGTCGCTGGTATTCTCGAACTTACCGCCGGCGTGCAGCTGGGTCATGATGACCTCGGCCGCAGAGACGCCCTCTTCCGGGTGGATGCCGGTGGGGATGCCGCGACCGTTGTCGGTCACCGAGACCGATCCGTCGGCGTTGAGCGTGATTTCGATCCGGTCGCAATGCCCGGCCAGCGCCTCGTCGATGGCATTGTCGCTCACCTCGAACACCATGTGGTGGAGGCCCGAGCCGTCGTCGGTATCGCCGATATACATGCCCGGACGCTTGCGCACCGCGTCCAGACCCTTCAGCACCTTGATCGAGGAGGCGCCGTACTCGCTGGAATTCTGCTGTTCTGCCATGCGGAGCATATAGGCATGACAGGCGTGCAACGAAAGCGAAATGGACGTGTGCGTCAGCGTCCCCAATGCGCGTCGATGCGGGCGAGGACCTCGCGGCGGATCGCGTCGCCCTCGCGCAGCAGCTCATGCCCCTGGCCGGGCAGCAGGTGGAGCGTGGCGGCGGGCAGGCGGCGGGCGATGCGCGCGATCGCGGCGGGCGACACCACCGGATCGCGGCGCGATACCAGCATCAGGAGCGGGGTGGCGACGCGGCCCAGCGGCGCTCGGTCGAGCGCGGCGATCGAGGCGCAGGCGGCGCGCATCCACCCCCAGCTGGGCGCGCCCGACGCGATCGCGGGCACGTTCGCCTTCCACCAGAGCTTGTCCGCCTGGCGATCGGGGCAGGAGGTCATGCGCCCGCCGACATTGCCGGCGTCGCCCTCCCAGATGCGGCGCTCGCCGCGGCCCAGCGCGCAGGCGGCGCGCGCGGTGAGCGCCAGCGGGGCGGTGCCGAGCGGGCCGGCGCGCAACCCCAGCATCGGGGAGGACAGCACCGCGGCGTCGAGCGTCCCGTCGCGCTCCGCCAGCCAGCGCAGCAGCAGGTGCGCGCCCATCGAATGCGCCACCGCGACGCGCGGGGCGACCGCGGCGGCGAAGGCGGCGAGGTCGTCCAGCAGCGGGTCGAGGGTGGTCAGGTGATTGACCAGCGGATCGGCGAGCAGCCGGCCCGACCCACCCTGTCCGCGCCAGTCGATGCCGGTGACGTGCCAGCCGCGTGCGCGCCAGTGCGCCATCGCCTCCAGATACTTTTCCGCGAAATCACCGCGCCCGCCCAGGAACAGCAGCGGGCCGCGCGGGGCAATATCGGGGGCGGGCGCCCAGTCGTAGCGGCGCAGCGCCCAGCCGTCTGCAGCATGCCAGTCGGTGAAGGTCAGGCCGGGGGGATGGCGGCGGCGGTCCACTCGCGCGACGTAGCGCGCGTGCGTGTCAGTTCGGGGACGGCTCGGCGCGGTCCGGCAGCAGCAGAAAGCACGTCGCTGCCGCGAGCAGTGCCGCGCTGCCGATCGCCAGCGCGACGGCGTAATTGCCGAACAGGTCGTGCAGCCGTCCAAAGCCGATGATGCCCAGCGCGGTGCCGAGCAGCGCGACGGGCATCGCCGAGCCGTAGATCTCCGCATAGGCGCGCAGCCCGAACAGTCGCGCCGCCAGGAACGGCAGCAGGTCGTTCTCCGCCCCGTTCATCAGCCCGGCCAGGAAGACGAGTGCCATCAGCGGCGCCAGCCCGTGCGCGCCGCCCGCGAGCAACGCGAAGGCGGCGGCGGAGATGAGCGCGACCGTGGCCGCGACCGGCTGCGGCCGGAACCGGTCGATCAGCGTGCCGACCAGCAGGCGTCCGGCGATCGCGCTGACCCCGAAGCCGGTCAGCAGCAGCGCGGCCTCACCCGCGCCCAGCCCGCGGTCGACGCCGATCGGGACCAGTTGCGTTACCAGCCCGGTGGTCGCCAGATTGACCAGCAGCGCGGACGCCACCATCAGCCAGAAGCGCCGGTCGCGCCGCGCCTCCTTCGCCGAAACGCCCGGCAGCAGCGGCGCATCGGCCACCACCGGCGGCGCGCCGGCGGCGGGAATGCCGCGGATGCCGAGCAGGATCGGCGGCAGCGCCAGCACGGTGCCCGCCACCGCGAGCAGTACGAAGCCCGCGCGCCAACCCCAATGCGCCACCACCGCGCCCAGCACGGGCGCGGCGACCATCGTCATCAGCGCCAGCCCCGACGTGCCGAGCGCCAGCGCCAGCCCGCGCTGGCGCCGGAACGCCACCGCGATCAGCTTGCCATAGGACAGGCTGCTGGTGCCGGGCAGTGCCATGACGATCAGCAACACGCCGAGATGATATTGCCACAACCCGCCGCCCAGCGTCGCCAGGCACAGATAGCCCGCGGCGAGCACCAGCATCGAGCCGAGGATGATCGGGCGCACCCCGAACCGGTCGGCCAGCCGCCCGACCAGCGGCGCGACCAGCGCGCCGATCAGCCCCAGCCCCGCGGCGGTGGCGATGTCGCCGCGCGACCAGCCGAATGCGGCCTGCAGTGCGGGGGTGAACAGGCTGGACATGTTCTGGAACAGCCCCGGCCCCAGCCCCGCGCCGACCATCGCCGCGCCGACCAGCGGCCAGCCGCGCCGCCATTCGACGAGGCTGCGCGGCGCGGCCGCGCGGGTCAACGGATCGGGCCGCGGGAAGGGAGGGGGAGGGACGACGGGTGGCTCCGGGACTAATGATGACGGGATAACGTTGCCGGTGGCGATTGGGTGCACGGGCGTAACGGTCTGGCTGACTCCCGGGGTGACGGAGGGGGCTACAGCGCCATGCGCGTCGCGTCGCCCGCGGCCTCGAACAGTGCCGGTTCGGTGCCGGTCATCCACGTCTGCCCCAGCCGGGCGAGCCGCGCGAACAGCGCTGCGCGCCGCGCGGGATCGAGATGGGCGGCGACTTCGTCGAGCAGCAGCACGGGGGGCTGGCCGGCGCGCGCCGCGACCAGTTCGGCATGGGCCAGCACGATGCCGAGCAGCAGCGCCTTCTGTTCGCCGGTCGAGGCGCTGGCGGCGGCGCGCGCCTTGTCGACATGGGTGACGGTCAGGTCGGCGCGGTGCGGCCCGGTGAGCGTGCGCCCCGCCGCGGCGTCGCGCGCGCGGCCGTGGCGCAGCGCCTGCATCAGGTCGGCCTCGTCCCCCTGCCAGCCGTCCAGCCCGATCGCGGCGCGCGGCAGGATGTCGCCCGCCGGTTGCGCCGCCAGCGCGACGGCGAGTGCGTCGACGGTGCGGCGCCGCGCGGCGTCGAGCGCGGCGCCGTGGTGCGCCATCTGCGCCTCCAGCGCGTCGAGCCAGCCGGGATCGGGCGCGCCCTCCGTCAACAGGCGGTTGCGCGCGCGCATCGCGGCTTCGTAGCGGCTGGTGTGGCGTGCATGGCCGGGCGCCAGCGCCAGCACCAGCCGGTCGAGGAAGCGGCGCCGTTCCCCCGCCGGTTCGATGAACAGCCGGTCCATCGCCGGGGTCAGCCACAGCACCGCCACCCGTTCGGCCAGCGCGGACGCCTGTGCCGCGGCGCCGTTGATGCGCGTGACGCGGCGTTCGGGCGCGGCGGCGAGCGCGCCGGTCGCCAGATCGACGCCGTCCGCCAGCGTCGCGGCGACGCCGAACCCGCCCGGCCCGTCGCCGCGCGCCATGTCCGACAGCGCGGCGCGGCGCAGCCCGCGGCCGGGCGCGAGCAGCGACACCGCTTCCAGCACGTTGGTCTTGCCCGCGCCGTTCGCGCCGGTGAGGATCACGAACCCCGGCCCCGGCGCGAGCGCGAGGCCCGCATGGTTGCGGAAATCGGTGAGGACCAGGCGCGCGAGCATCGCCGACCGCCGTAGGACGCGGCGCGGGGCGTGTCGAATGGGGATATGGGGTTGCGGCGCGGCGTCCGGACCGCGATGGCCGCGGATATGACCGACCGACACGATGCGATGCGTAGCGGGCTGATCCTGGGGATCGGGGCCTATGCCGCCTGGGGGCTGCTGCCGCTGTACCTGCGGCTGCTGCGCGGCGTGCCCTCGCTGGAGGTGCTGGCGCATCGCATCGTGTGGTCGTTGCTGCTGCTGATCGTGATCGTCGTGGTGACGCGCCGGGCCGGCGCGATCCGCGCGGCGGCGCGCGGGCGGACGCTGGCGTTGCTGGCGGCATCGGCGACGCTGATCGCGATCAACTGGCTGGTCTATATCTGGGCGGTGCAGCACGGCCACGTGCTGGAAGCGAGCCTGGGCTATTTCATCAACCCGCTGGTCAATGTCGCGCTGGGGATGGCGTTGCTGGGCGAGCGGATCGGGCGCGTGCAGAAGGCGGCGGTCGCGGTCGCGGCGGCGGGCGTCGCGGTGATGGCGTTGTCGGGCGGGGGCGCGTTGTGGATATCGCTGACGCTGGCGCTGAGCTTCGGCACATACGGCCTGATCCGCAAGGTGGCGGCGATCGATTCGCTGGGCGGATTGACGGTGGAAACCGCGCTGCTGCTGGTCCCCGCGCTGGCGGTGATCGCGATGGCGCAGGTCGGCGGGCAGGGGGCGTTCGGGCAGGACCGCACGGTCGACCTGCTGCTGGTGCTGGCGGGGGCAGTGACGGCGGTGCCGCTGCTGATGTTCGCCGCGGCGGCGCGGCGGCTGCGCTACGCGACGATGGGGCTGCTGCAATATATCGCGCCGACGTTGCAGTTCGTGGAGGCGGTGGCGCTGTTCCACGAACCGTTGCGGCCGGTCCACCTGGTCACGTTCGCGCTGATCTGGACCGGGTGCGCGCTATACGCCTGGGGCGGG
>NZ_LSJO01000477.1:0-30008 GCF_001556735.1 Sphingomonas sp. CCH9-F2
CCGCCGGATCGAGGCGCGCCGCCGGGGGCGGGGAAGCGCGCCTCGATCCGGCGGACCAGATCGGGGAGCCGCGCGAGCGTGCGCACATCGGCGACGAGCCGGTCGGCGATCGCCGCTTCCGGCCCCAGTTCGGTGCGGATCCAGTCCTCCACCAGCGGCGCGGCGGTGACCCACAGGTTGATGTCGGGATCGAGCGCGGTCGCCACGCCCTCCACCATCACCATCGTCTTTTGCAGCAGCAGCAGGTGCGGCTGCGTCACCATGTCGAAATCGCGGGTGATGCCGAACAGCCCGTCCAGCATCATGCCGATCGACATGTCCTTGACCGGCAGGCCGCGCATCGGCTCCCCCACCGCCCGCAGCGCGGTGGCGAATTCCTCCACGCTGTGGTGCGCGGGGACATATTGCGCCTCGAAATGGATTTCGGCGACGCGGCGATAGTCGCCGGTGATGAGGCCGTAGAGGATTTCCGCCAGCCACACTCGCGCGCGCCGGTCGATCCGCCCCATGATCCCGAAATCGATCGCGGCGACGCGGTTGCCCGGCAGCGCGAACAGATTGCCCTGGTGCATGTCGGCATGGAAGAAGCCGTCGGCGATCGCCTGTCGCAGGAAGGCGTGGACCAGCGTACGCGCGATCGCGGGCAGATCGTAGCCCGCGGCGACCAGCGCGGCGCGGTTCGACAGCTTGATCCCGTCGATCCATTCGATCGTCAGCACGCGGCCGGTGGTGCGCGCCCAGTCGACCGCGGGGACGACGAAGTCCGGCTCCGCCGTCATCGTCTCGGCCAGTTCGGACGCCGACGCGGCCTCGCGCGTGAAGTTCAGCTCTCGCGCGGTCCAGCGCTTGAACGTTTCGATGACCAGCCGCGGTTGCAGCCGGGCGATTTCTCCGCCCATCGGCTCCACCTGTGCCGCGGCCCATTCATAGGTGTCGATCGCGCGGGCGAAGTCATCCTCGACGCCGGGGCGCAGCACCTTGACCGCGACGTGGCGGCCGTCGGTGGTGATCGCGCGGTGGACCTGCGCGATCGAGGCGGCGCCGACCGGCTGTTCGTCGATCTGCGCGAACAGCGTGTCGAGCGGGCGGCCGAAGCTTTGCTGCATCACCGCGCGAATCGCCTCGAACGGGACCGGCGGCACCGCGTCCTGAAGGCGCAGCAGGTCGGTCGCCGCCGCCTCGCCGACGATGTCGGGGCGGGTGGCGAGCGTTTGACCCAGCTTGATCGCGGCCGGGCCCAGCGCCTCGAACGCATCGGCGTAGCGCGGCACGTCGGGAACGCGCGCGCCCAGCCGCGCCAGCCGCAGCAGCCGGCGCAGGTTGGCGGGCGTGTGCGGATCGCGCTCGATCCCGCGCAGCGCGCCGTGCCGCGCCAGCGTGCGGCCCCATTTCAGGAGCCGCCAGGTGTGGACGATCGGGGAGGTCAAATCTTCCAGCCGCTGTGGATCGCGACCAGCCCGCCCAGCATCGGTTCGACGCGCGTCTGCACGAACCCGGCGTCCTCGATCATCCGCTTGAACGTCGGCATGTCCGGGAAGCGGCGGATCGATTCGACCAGATAGCGATAGCTGTCGGCATCCTGCGCCAGCAGTTGCCCCAGCTTCGGCACCAGACGATGCGAATAGGCGTCGTAGACCTCCGCGAAGCCGGGCCACAGCGTGGTCGAGAATTCGAGGCAGAAGAACCGCCCGCCGCGTCGCAGGACACGGTGCGCCTCACGCAAGGCGGCGGGGATGTCGGTCACGTTGCGGATGCCGAACGCGATCGTATAGGCGTCGAAGAAGCGGTCGGGGAAGGTCAGCACCTCGGCATTCGCCTCGGTCCACACCAGCCCGTCGATGCCGCGCTGCTGCGCGCGGCCGATCCCGACCTCCAGCATCTCCGGGTTGATGTCCGCGACTGTCACCGACGCGCCGCTCGCCGCCAGTCGGAACGCGATGTCGCCGGTGCCGCCGGCCATGTCGAGGATCTGTTCGCCCTCGCGCGGCTTCACGCGGCGGACGAAGCGGTCCTTCCACAATCGGTGCATCCCGCCCGACATGGCATCGTTCATCACATCGTAGCGGCTGGCCACGCTGGAAAAGACGCCGCGGACGCGGGCGGTCTTTTCGACAGGGGAGACATCTTCGTAACCGAAGGACACGGTATCGCTCATGCGCCACGCTCTAGCGAGGCGCGGGCCGAGCGGCTAGGGGGCGGACATGCCGGAATTGCCAGAGGTGGAAACGACCGTGCGCGGGCTGGCCCCCGTGCTCGACGGGCAGGTGCTGACGCTGGTCGCGCCGCGGCGCGGCGACCTGCGCCGTCCGTTTCCGGCTGACCTGCGCCAGCGGCTGACCGGCGCGCGCGTGACCGGGCTGTCGCGGCGCGCCAAATACGGGCTGGTCGCGACAGACCGCGACGATACGATGATCTTCCACCTGGGCATGTCAGGGCGGTGGCGCGTCGATCCGGCGGAGATCCTGCCGCACGATCACCTGCTGATCGAAACGGGCGCGGGGCGGCGGCTGGCGCTCAACGATCCGCGGCGGTTCGGATCGGTGGACCTGTCGCCGACCGCGCAGCTGCCCGACTTTCCCGCGTTCGCCGCGCTGGGGCCCGAGCCGCTGGGCGCGGACTTCACCGCCGCGCATCTGGCGCGGGTGCTGGCGGGCAAGCGGGTGTCGATCAAGCTGGCGCTGCTGGACCAGCGGATCGTCGCCGGGCTGGGCAACATCTATGTCTGCGAGGCGCTGTACCACGCGCGAATCGCGCCGCAGCGCGCCGCGGGCGAGATATCGCGCGCGCGGCTGGAACGGCTGGTCGTCGCGGTGCGCGACGTGCTGCTGTCGGCGATCGACGCGGGCGGATCGAGCCTGCGCGACTATGCGCGGCCCGATGGCGAGCTGGGCTATTTTTCCAAGCAGTTCGCGGTCTACGGCCGGGAAGGCCAGCCGTGCGGATGCGGCGGGACGGTGGCGCGCTATGCGGAAGGGGGACGTTCCACCTTCTGGTGTCCGGCGTGCCAGAAACGTTGACGCGCGCCGCCAGTCTCGCTATGGGCGGCGCCTTCGAGGGCCAACGGGTCATCCGCTGCGCCCTTTTTCATCGTTTCGAACAGATCAGAGGACGTTCATGGCGAATACGCCGCAAGCCAAGAAGCGCATCCGTCGCAACGAGCGTCGGGCCGAAATCAACGGTATCCGTGTCGGCCGTATCCGCACCTTCGTGAAGAAGGTCGAAGCGGCGCTGGCGTCGGGTGACAAGGCGGCGGCGGCGACCGCGCTGCAGGCGGCCCAGCCGGAGCTTGCGCGCGGTGTGGCCAAGGGCGTGCTTCACAAGAACACCGCCTCGCGCAAGTTCGCGCGGCTGACCAAGCGCGTGTCCGCGCTGGCCTGATCCGTCATCACTGACGGTGGAAAACGCCCGCCGGGTTCGTCCCGGCGGGCGTTTTCGCGTGCGCGCGGCCCGCGCCGACGGACGGTTGCGGCGACCCCGCGGCGGAACAAAATGCCACCGCTTCGAAAGCCCCGGAATTCTCGCGATTCGCGATCGGCCGCTTTCGCGCCTCCTCAATATCGTCCAATGAAAACAAGTGGTTATCAGAAATTCGACGGATTTGTGCGGCTCATGACGAGTCAATGCGCTTTATTTCGTTTTTGTGTCCGCCAGCGGGCTTGATCGACTCACGCCGCTGTTCCTAATCCTGTGCTCCCGACGACGACCGTCGTTCCGGGAACAGGGTAACGTCTGATGACGACCGCGATGTATTCGCGGGCCGGGGGAAGATTGTTTTGTCGACGTGGGACGGCGCAGGCAGCGGGCTTGCGCCGGCGGAGGAGTAGTGCGTGGCGTCAGAGCGGGATCAGGATGGCGGGACGAGCGCATTGGCACAGGCATGGGCCTGCGTCCGCGCGAACCTGCGCCTGTCCGCCGGTGCGCGGCTGTTCGATCAGTGGCTGGCGCCGATCGCGCTGGTCGATGGCGCGGACACGCAGGACATCCGCCTGACGCTGCCGTCCGCGTTCATGACCACCTGGGTCAAGAGCCACTATGCTGACCGGCTGTTGCATGAATTCCGCGCGGTGCTGCCGGGCGTGCGCAGCGTAGAGATCGACACGGCGCCGCGCGCGGCCTCGGTGCAGGTGATCGCCGCCCCGGTGGCCACATCCGCGCCCGTTCCCGCGCCGGTCGCGGTGGCGCCGGTCGCCGCCGCCCCGATCGTGCAGGACGCCGGCGAGGCGGGGGAGCGCCCGGCGCTCGACCCGCGGCTGACGTTCGACCGGTTCGTGGTCGACCCGTCGAACATGGTCGCGCTGAACGCCGCGCGCGCGCTGGCGCAGCCGGGGCCGGTGCGGTTCAGCCCGCTGTTCCTCCACGGCGGCACCGGGCAGGGCAAGACCCACCTGATGAACGCGATCGCGCACGATTTCCTGGCGTCGCACCCGAACGCGCGGGTGATGCTGATGTCGGCCGAGCGGTTCATGTTCGAATTCGTCGCGGCGATGCGCGCGCGCGACACGTTCGCGTTCAAGGCGCGGCTGCGCAGCTGCGACCTGCTGCTGATCGACGATCTGCAGTTCATCGCCGGCAAGGACGCGACGCAGGAGGAATTCTTCCACACCGTCAACGAGATCATGGCGGCGGGCAAGCGGCTGGTGATCGCCGCCGACCGCGCGCCACAGGCGCTGGACGGGGTCGAGCCGCGCATCCTGGGGCGGCTGTCGGCGGGGCTGGTTGCGGATATCCGACCGTCTTCGCCCGAACTGCGCCGGGCGGTGCTGCTGCGCCGCATCGCCGATATGCCCGACGTGAAGGTGCCGGCCGAGGTGATCGAGATGCTGGCGTCGCGCATCACCAGTAGCATCCGCGAGCTGGAGGGAGCGCTGACCCGCGTCACCGCTTATGCGATGCTGACCGGCGAGACGATCGACATGGCGTTCGCGCAGGCGACGCTGGGCGACATGCTGCGCGGCGCGCAGCGGCGCGTGACGATCGACCAGATCCAGAAGGCGGTCGCCGACCATTTCGAGATGAAGCCGCTGGACCTGGTATCGGCCCGCCGCGCGCGCGCGGTGGCGCGTCCGCGGCAGATCGCGATGTACCTGGCCAAGCGGCTGACCACCCGCTCGCTGCCCGAGATCGGCCGCAAGTTCGGCGGGCGCGACCATTCGACGGTGATCCATGCGGTGCGCCGGATCGAGGAATTGCGCGACACCGACCGCGACGTCGACGGCGCGGTGCGCGTCCTGCTGGGCCAGCTGGAAGGCTGACCCGGCGCGGCGGCGCTCAGGCCGCCTGTCGGAATTCCGCAGCGGGCAGCGGCGCGGTTTCCACGACCGCGCCCGCGGTGACCGGTTCTGCTGCGCTCGCGCGGCGGCGCGAGGGCGCGATCAGGCGGCTGACCAGCACCAGCAGGCCGAGCGCGGCATAGGCCATCAGCACATGTTCGAGATCGAACAGCAGCGCCACGGCGAAGCCGATGCGGAGCCACAGCGGGTTGAACCCGAAATCCTCTCCCAGCGCGGCGCACACGCCGAACAGATGATCCTTGGGGGCAGGGTGGGTCGTGGCGGTCATGATGGCGAACTCCGTTGCTGCGCATCGCTAAGCAGGCGGCGTGCCAATTTCGTTAAGCTACGGAATCATAAGGCATCGTGCCCCGGCCCGCGGGAGCAACGGGTCGCCCGTAGGCGCGGCGCGCCAGATGTTGGCAAGCCACGCCGGTGCTCCGCGCCGGGTCGGTCGTCGCCGATGACCGCTCCGCTCAGCGCAACGGCGTGATGATATCCGCGCCGTGACGGGTCGCCTTGTCATAGGCGACGTCATGTTCACCGATCTTGCGCAGCGCTGCCATGCCGGCCTCCTTGATGCGGTCACATCCCGCGGCATTCAGCGCGTCGGCCACGTCGCCGCGATGATCCCAAGCGTAGCGGACGTGACCGTCCTCATGCGCCAGCAACGTCGCGCGGAACCGGTCAAACCGCTCGCGGACCCTGGCGGGCACGTCGGTATCCGCAAGGCGGGGTACGGTGACGACCGCGGAGAAGAGGATATCGTCGAGCGTCGCGCTGCAACGGCCGGTCGCATCGCGCCGCCAGCGCCAGCTGATGTTCCAGCGGGACAGGCCATCGACCCGCGTGCCGTCATTGGGATCGGTCGGGCGCGCGGCGTCGATCGACCGGCGGATCGCTGCGATGCTGCGACCGCTGACCGCATATTCCTCGATCCGCACATGGGGGACACCCTCGAACGCGGCAGTCGAGCCTTCGAGCGCCACGAGTGGGACGAGAAGGGTGGAAACGGCGAGGGCGATCTGCATCGCACCGCAGACTAGCCGCCGCGTCGGGGGAGGCAAGCCGGGCTGGGGCCGATCGCGGCACCGCACCTGACGGCCTTTCCCTGCAACCCAGAACCGTCGCCAGGGATATCGACCGTCGCGCGGCCCTACACCAGCAGCCCCATCGCCTCCTGTGTGCGCCGCAGCATCGGGGCGGCGAGGGTTGCGGCCTTTTCCGCGCCGTCGCGCAGGATCGCGTCGATCGCGCTGCGATCCGCCAGCAGGCGCAGCATCTCGTCGCGGATCGGCGCGAGCTTCGCGACCGCCAGATCGGCGAGCGCGGGCTTGAACTGGCCGAAGCCCTTTCCGGCAAATTCGCCCAGCACGTCGTCGGGCGTGCGATCCGCCAGCGCGGCGAAGATGGTGACGAGGTTGCGCGCCTCGGCCCGGTCCGCCAGCTCCGCCATGGTGGCGGGGAGCAGGTCGGGGTCGGTCTTGGCCTTGCGGAACTTGTCGGCGATCGTGTCGTCCGAATCGACCAGCTTGACCAGCGACTGTTCGGACGGGTTCGACTTGGACATTTTCGCCGACGCATCGCGCAGCGACATGATCCGCGGCGCGGCGGCGCTGACCAGCGGTTCGGGCAGGGTGAACAGCTCGGTCGCATAGTCGTTGTTGAACTTCGTCGCGATATCGCGCGCCAGCTCCAGATGCTGTTTCTGGTCCTCGCCCACGGGCACATGCGTGGCGTTGTAGAGCAGCACGTCGGCGGCCATCAGGACCGGATAGTCGTACAGGCCGACGCTGGCGCCCTCGCGGTTCTTGCCCGCCTTGTCCTTGAACTGCGTCATGCGGTTCAGCCAGCCGACCCGCGCGACATTGTTGAGCAGCCACGACAGCTCGCTGTGCGCGGGCACGCGCGCCTGATTGAACAGGATCGAGCGCGCCGGGTCGATCCCGGCGGCGACCAGGGTCGCGGTCATCTCCACGCTATTCTCGCGCAGCTGATCGGGCGCGATCCATTCGGTCAGGCCGTGGAGGTCGGCGATGAAATACATCGTCTCGCCGCCCGACGACTGGATATCGTCCTGCATCGCCACCCACTGCTTCACCGCGCCGAGGTAGTTGCCGAGGTGAAGGTTGCCGGTCGGCTTGATACCGGAAACGACGCGCATGTTGGTCATCGGGACGTGGCTCTGCGACGAAGGAGGGAACGAAGGTCCGCCACGCGGAAGGCGCCGGTGGCGAAGCAGGCGAGGACATAGATGGCGACGCCCGCGCCGACCAGCCCCGTCAGGGCGAGGCCGCGCCGCACGAGCGCGCCGGTCAGGAACGGATCGACGAACGGCGTGACCAGCAGCAGCGACGCGCCCATCAGCAGCGCGGCGAGGATCAGCCGCGGCACCTTGCGTTTCACCTGCGGATCAAGCGCGAAATGCCCGCGGCGCGACAGGACGACGTACAGCGAGGCAACGTTGACCGTGGAGGCGAGCGCGGTTGCCAGCGGCGGGCCGATCTGCCCGATGTTCCAATGCGCCAGCGTCGGGATGAGGATGAGGTTGCCGACCAGGTTGATCGCCACCGACCAGAGCGCGAGGCGCACCGGCGTTTTCGTATCGGCGCGCGCGTAGAAGCCGGGGGTCAGCACCTTGACCAGCACGTAGCTGGGCAGCCCGATCGAGAAGGCGGCGAGCGCCTGCGCCGCGCGGGTCGTGTCGGCGGGGCCGAACGCACCGTGCTGGAACAGTCCGCGCACGATCGGTTCGGCGGCGAAGACGAACGCGGCGGTGGCGGGCAGGGTGAGGAACAGCGCCAGTTCCAGCCCGCGGTTCTGCGTCTCCATCGCCTCTGCCTCGCGGCCCTCCGACAGGAGGCGCGAGACGACCGGCAGCAGGATCGTGCCCAGACCGATGCCGATCAGCCCGAGCGGCAACTGGTTGAGCCGGTCGGCATAATAGATCGCCGAGATCGATCCCGCCGACAGCAGCCCGCCGGCCAGCGCGGTGGAGATGGCGAGGTTGATCTGCGCCGCGCCCGCGCCGGTGGCGGCGGGCACGATCAGCTTAAGCATCTGCTTCACGTCATCGTCGATGCGCGGGCGCCGCAGCCGCAGGCTGACCCCGGCGCGCCGGCACGCCCACCACAGCCAGGCGAGTTGCAGCACGCCGCCGACGGTGACCGAAACCGCCTGCGCCCGCGCGGTGGCATAGGGATCACCGCCGTGGAAGAAGATCAGCGCGCTCACCATCGCGACGTTGAGCAGGATCGGCGCGGCGGCATTGACCCAGAAACGGTGCAGCGAATTGAGGATCCCGCCTAGCAGCGAGACCAGCGAGATCAGCAAGAGATAGGGGATGGTGAAGCGCGACAGCATCACCGCGAAGGCGAATTGCTCCGCGCTGGGATGCTGGCGCTCGAACCCGCCGGACAGCGCCCAGGTGATCGGCCAGGCGGCGATCAGCATCGCGGCGGTGAAGATCAGCAGCACCGGCAGCAGCAGCGCCAGCGCGCGCTCCGCGAAATCGACCCCCGCCGCCGTCCCGCCGCCCTCGGCCACCTTGCGGTTGAACAGCGGGATGAACGCGGCGGAAAAGGCGCCCTCCGCGAACAGCGCGCGGAACATGTTGGGCAGGCGGAACGCGACGAAGAAGGCGTCGGATGCGAAGCCCGCACCGACATAGCTGGCCTGCAACGTATCGCGGACGAGCGCGAGCACGCGGCTGGCGAGCGTCAGCCCGCCGACCGAGCCCAGCGCCTTGACGAGGTTCATGCCGAGCGCCCGCCGCGACGATCGCGATCAGGCGTGGCCGACCTCGTCACCGAACTGGATGCCCTGGGCCTGCGCCTGCTGGAGGAACAAGGCGTTGAAGTCGATCGGCTCCAGCAGCAGCGGCGGGAAGCCGCCGTCGCGGATCGCATCGGCGACGACGCGGCGCGCGAACGGGAACAGCAGGCGCGGGCCTTCGCCCAGCAGGAATGGCTGGACATGCTCGGCCGGCACGTTGCGCAGCCCGAACAGCCCGGCATAGGACAGTTCGGCGATGAACGCGGTCTTCCCCGCGGAGGTGGCACGCACCTCGATCTTCAGCGTCACTTCGTGGACTTCGTCACCGACCTGCGCGGCGGCGATGTCGAACTGGACGTTGATTTCGGGCGGCTGCTGTTCCTGGAAGATCGCCGGGGCGTTCGGATTTTCGAACGACAGGTCCTTCACATATTGCGAGATCAGCCCGGCCGCCGGCGCGGTGTCGGCGCCGTTCGCCAGCGGTTCGCCGCCGGTGGCGTTCGGATAGCCCTGTTCGTCCATTTCTCGTCCCTTCGCATGGCGGCACGCCCGGTCCGGCGGGCGGCGCGTAAGTGACGGGCGGTTAGCAGCGCGACCGGCGGGATACAATGCGAGCGTCGATGATTTGAAAGTCGGCGCGCCGACGCCTATGTGATACCTCCAGCATAGTGGAGTTGCCGTGTTCTACGTTGTCGTACTCGCCATGGTCGCGGCCTTCCTGGCGCTGCGCCTGTATTCGGTGCTGGGAAAGCGCGGCGGGCACGAACAGCCCCTGCCGCGCGCCGCCGAGGAGCGGGTTGCCGCGCCGGTGATGCCGCGCCCCGTCGATGCCGCGCCCGACGTGCGCGAGCCGGCGGCTCGCCCGTTCGAGGGGGCTGCCGAAGCCGGGCTGCGCGCGATCGTACAGGCCGAGCCGGGGTTCGACGTGGCCCGTTTCGTCGAAGGGGCGAAGGGCGCGTACCGTATGGTGCTGGAGGCGTTCTGGCGCGGCGACGAACAGGCGCTGCGCGCGCTGGTGACCGACGACGTCTTCGCCAGTTTCTCCCAGGCGATCGCCGAGCGGCGCGAGGCCGGGCATGTGCTGGACAACCGGCTGGTGACGATCGAACGGGCGGTGATCTCCGCCGCGTCGGTGCAGAACGGCGAGGCGCGGATCACGGTGCGGTTCGATGCGGACATCGCCGCGGTGACGCGCGATGGCGAGGGACAGGTGATCGCCGGTTCCACCAGCGACGCGATCGAAACCCATGACGAATGGACGTTCGTGCGCACGATGCGCAGCACCGATCCCAACTGGCTGCTCGCCGACACCGACGAGGCGTAGAACGACCCGCGGGCGCGGCGACAAGGGGGATCGATGACGAGAAGCGGGATGATCGCGCTGGCGGGGGCGCTGGCGCTAGGCGGTTGCGTGGGCAGTGGCACGCTGCCCGATACGACCGGGAACGCGCCCCCGCCGCGCGCCGCCACGACCCGCCCCTGGACGCCATCGCATATCCCCGTCCGCCAGCCGACGCCTTCCGTCCCGCTTCCACCGGTGGCGGGCGGCGCGATCCCCACGGCCGCGACCAACGCGGCGGCGGCGGGGCTGATGCGCGGTCCCGACGCGCTGAGTCTGCCGTTCGATTCGACGCAGGCGGCGGGGGCGCTCGCGGCGTTCCGCGTGAGCTGCCCCAGCCTGATCGTCCGCGCCGACACCTCCGGGCTGGCGAACGGGGCCGACTGGCAGCCGGCCTGCGCCGCCGCGGCGCAGACCGCGCCGCGCGATGCCGCGGCCTTCTTCCAGCGGTGGTTCGAGCCGGTGCAGGTCGGCGACGGCCGCGCCTTCGCCACCGGTTATTACATCCCGGAGATCGCCGGATCCCGCGAGTCGCGGCCCGGCTATGCGCCGATCTACGCGCGGCCGGACGATCTGGTCGACGTCGATCTGGGGGCCTTTTCCCCGGCGCTGGCGGGCAAGTCGATCCGCGGGCGCGTGGCGGGACGCAAGCTGGTGCCCTATTACGATCGCACCGCGATCGAACAGGGCGCGCTGAACGGGCGCGCGCGCATCCTTGGCTATGCGGTCGATCCGGTCGAGCTGTTCTTCCTGCAGGTGCAGGGATCGGGGCTGGTGCGGATGCCGGACGGGTCGATCCTGCGCATCGGTTACGACAGCCAGAACGGCCGCGACTACACCGGCATCGGCGCGCTGATGAAGAGCCGCGGGCTGCTCCAGCCGGGGCAGACGTCGATGCAGGGGATCGTCGCCTGGCTGCACGCCCATCCCGAGGAAGGGCGCGCGATCATGCGCGAGAACAAGAGCTACGTGTTCTTCCGCGAACTGTCGGGCGCGCCGCTCGGGGCGCTGGGCCTGCCGGTCAGCGGCGGCGCTACCGTCGCCGCGGACCCGGCGTTCATTCCGCTGGGCGCACCGGTGTTCCTGTCGATGGACCGCGCCGACGCCAATGGCGTGTGGATCGCGCAGGATACCGGCGGCGCGATCAAGGGCGCCAACCGCGTCGATACCTTCTGGGGCGCGGGCGAGGAGGCACGTGCGATCGCGGGCGGGATGAGCGCGCGCGGCACCGCTTTCGTGCTGCTGCCGATCGGCAGTTACGACCGCTGGCTGGCGCGCGGCGGCAGTGCGGCGGCAACCGGAGGCAGCGGTGGCGGGTCGACGCCTCGGCGCTGACGAGGAGGCGTTGTGGGCGCGGGTGCGCGCAACGGTGCGCGCCCTGCCGGGACGGCGTAGCGCCGAGTCGGCCACGGCGGCACCGCCGTCGCTGCCCGCACCACGGCCACCGCGCGTCGCGGCGCCGGCAACGGCACCCGTCGCATCCTTTCCCACGCGCGTGCCCGGCCACACGCTGGACGGTGGCTGGGATCGGCGTCTTGCCAGCGGGGTGGTCGCGCCCGACCGGACGATCGATCTGCACGGCCACACGCTGTCGTCCGCCCACGCCGCGCTGGACCGCGGGGTGGCGCAGGCGATCGCACACGGCGACCGCGTGATCTTGCTGGTGACGGGGAAGCCGCCACGCCCCGACAGCCACCGCCCGCACGCGCGCGGTGCGATCCGCGCGTCGATCGAAGACTGGTTGCGGCTGTCGCGCCATGCCGGGGCGATCGCGGCGATCCGCGGCGCCCATCCCCGCCACGGCGGTTCGGGCGCGCTTTACGTCATTCTTCGCCGGCCGCGCGCGACCAACTCTTAACCTTTTGCTGTCAAACCCCTGCGCCACTGCCACGACGGTTGGTGACGAGGGGGCCGCGACATCAATGGTGATTGCCGGGCATAGAAAGCTGACATTGCTCGGCCTGGGAATGACGACCGCGCTCGTCTTGCCGCTGGTTGCGGCGATCGCAATGCCCGATCATCGGCTGGACCATATGCTGATCGCGACCCTGCCGTTCATGGCGGTCGGCTGGCTGATGACGGTGTACTGGCTGGTGCGGGTGCGCAGCGGCATTTCGGCGGTGGTCGCACGCGTGGAAACCGCGGCGGGCGGCGATCTGACGACGCCGATCCCGGCGGAGGCCGCGGCGATCACCCCGAAGCTGGCCTATGCGATCGATACGCTGTTCGCGCGGCTTCGCGACGATCTGTCGCAGGCCAACGACAGCGCGGCACGCGATCCGCTGACCGGGCTGGCAAGCCGTTCGCATTTCCTGCGCGAGGTCGACGAGATGATCGAGCGGATGCCGGGCGATGGCGGCGCGGCGCTGTTCTTCGTCGACCTCGATCGGTTCAAGGCGATCAACGACACGCGCGGCCATGCCTGCGGCGACCGACTGCTGGCGAAGGTGGCTGACCGGCTGCGCGCGATCACCTCCACCGTGTGCCCGGACGGATCGCTGATCGGGCGGCTGGCTGGCGACGAATTCACGCTGATGTGCCCCACGCTGGACGACGATGCGACCATCGACACGATCGGGCAGGCGATCCTGTCGACGCTGGAGGCGCCGTTCGCGATCGACGGCGCGTCGATCGCGGTGGGCGCGTCGGTTGGCGTGGCGCGCTATCCCGACCATGGCGCGACGTTGCGTGACCTGATGGCCGCGGCGGATGCGGCGATGTACCATTCGAAGGCGGGCGGGCGCGGGCGCGTGTCGCAATATGATGCGAAGCTGGCGTCCGAGCTGGACGACCGCAACCGGCTGGACCGCGAGTTGCGCGCCGCCGTCCGCCAGGAGCAGTTCGCGCTGGCGTTCCAGCCGCAGATCGCGCTGGCCGACGGCGCGCTGCTGGTGAGCGAGGCGCTGCTGCGCTGGCGCCACCCGACGCAGGGGCTGCGCCCGGCGGCCGAATTCCTGTCGCGTGCCGAGATCACCGGGCAGATGGGCGCGATCAGCGACTGGGTGGCTCACCATGCCGCCGACACCGCCGCGCGCTGGCACAGAGAGGGGCGGGCGGGGCGACTGGCGCTGAACGTCGGGCGTCAGCAGGTGGACGACACGGAATTCCTGACGCGGTTGATGGAAGCGTTCCTGGAGGCGCGCGCGCCGCTCGCGCGGCTGGAGGTGGAATTGCCCGAAAGCGTCGCCATGTCCTGTTCGCGTGCGGCGCTGGACATGCTCGCGACGTTGCGGCGCGCGGGGGCGCGGATCACGATCGACGATTTCGGGATCGGCGAATCGAACGTCCAGCGGCTGCGTGCGCTGCCGGTCGACCGGATCAAGCTGGACCGCGTGCTGGTGCGCGACGTGGCGGTCGATCACGGCGCGCGCACGATCCTGCACGCGCTGGTCGGGCTGGTGCATGGCCTGGGGTGCGACGCGGTGGCGGAAGGTGTGGAAACCGACGCGCAGATCGACGTGCTGCGCGTGATGGGGTGCGACGCGATCCAGGGCTATGCCGTGGCGCGCCCGATGGAGGACGAGGCGCTGGCGCGGTGGATCGGCCTCAACGCGGCGCGAGCGCGCGCGTGACGATGCCGGTGTAGATCCGGGTCAGCTGTTCCAGATCGGCGATCGCCACCGCCTCGTCCGCCTTGTGCATCGTGGCGTTGATGAGGCCGAATTCCACCACCGGGCACAGGGCGCGCAGGAAGCGCGCGTCGGACGTGCCGCCGGTGGTCGACAGATCGGGGACGCGGCCCGTTTCCGCCTCGATCGCGGCGGATATCAGCGCGGACAGCGCGCCCGGCTCGGTCAGGAACGCCTCACCGGAGATGCGCGGGGTGACGATCGCCTCGGGCGCGTGCGCACGGGCGATCGCGGCGATCCGTTCGGCCAGCGCCGCGCCGGTGTGCCGGTCGTTGAAGCGGATGCTGATCCGCGCGCCGGCGCGTGCCGGGATCACGTTGGTGGCGGGATTGCCGACGGTGATGTCGGTGATCTCCAGGTTCGACGGCTGGAACCAGTCGGTGCCGTCGTCCAGCACCAGCGCGTCCAGATCGCGCAGGATCGCCACGAGCCGCGGGATCGGATTGTCGGCCAGATGCGGGTAGGCGACATGCCCCTGGCGCCCGGGCACGTCGATCCAGATGTTGACCGATCCGCGCCGGCCGACCTTCACCATATCCCCCAGTGCGGCGACGCTGGTCGGTTCGCCGACGACGCACATGTCGGGGGCGATCGCGCGTGCACGCATCCGTTCGATCAGCGCGACGGTGCCGAACGTCGCCGGCCCTTCCTCGTCGCCCGTGATGATGAGGGTGAGGCGCCCGGTATCGGGGGCGTGCCGGATCGCGGCGACGAAGGCGGCGATCGCCCCTTTCATATCCACCGCGCCGCGCCCGTGAAGCAGCCCGCCGCGCACGTCGGGGACGAACGGCCCGGCGGTCCAGCCATCGCCCGGCGGGACCACGTCGACATGCCCGGCGAAGGCGAGGTGCGGGCCGGAATCGCCACGGGTGGCCAGCAGGTTCTCGACCGGGCCGTCCGGCGCCTCGCCCGCGACGAACCGCTCCACCGCGAAGCCGAGCGGGACGAGTGCCGCCTCCAGCACGTCGAACACACGGCCGCGGGCGGGCGTTACGCTGTCGGCGGCGATCAGATCGCTTGCCAATCGGACGACATCGATCATGTTCGGAGGTTCCCGTGCCCAAAATCGTGCTCGACACCATCCCGCCGGCGGAAGGCAGCGACTATCCCGAACCGTTCGCGGCGGCCGCCTCCGACCGCCTCGTCCGCGACCTGTCGTCGGCGGCCGGGCTGCGCGATATCGTCGCGACGCATGTCGTGGTGCCGCCAGGCGGCTGGTCGTCGCAGCGGCACTGGCACGAGGGGGAGGACGAGATCGTCGTCATCCTGTCCGGCGCGGCCGTGCTGGTCGACGATCATGGCACCCATCCGATGCGCGCCGGCGACATCGCGGTGTTTCCCAAGGGGGACGGCAACGCGCACCACCTGCGCAACGACGGCGACGAACCGTGCGTGCCTTTCGCGGTCAGCCGGCCCGAGGCGTCGACCGTTCATTACCCGGATATCGCGATGCGCTGGCACCCCGATACGGGCTATTCCCGCGAATCGTAGATGCGGCATCAGGCGAGCGGCTGCTCGAACTTCTCGATCACCCATTCCTCTTCCTGCGCGGCGGCGATCCAGTCCTGCAGGAAGGGGTGACCCAGCACCGCGGAGATATAGGCGAGGGCAAAGCGCGGGGCGGGCAGCGAATAGGTGACGATGCGCGTGCACACCGGCGCAAACATGATGTCGGCGGCGCCGAACGTGCCGAACAGGAAATCACCCTCGCCGCCGAACCGCGCGCGCGCGTGCGCCCACAGTTCGAACAGTCGCGCCAGATCCGCGCGCACGTCGGCGTCCGGGGGCACCGGATCGAACGCGCGGCGGATGTTCATGCTGTGCTTGCGGCGCAGCGCGACGAAGCTGGAGTGCATTTCGGCGGCCATCGACCGCGCCATCGCGCGCGCCGCATCGTCCGCCGGCCAGAAGCGGTCGCGCCCGACCTTGTCGGCGAGATAGTCGACGATCGCGAGACTGTCCCACACCACCGCGTCGCCGTCCCACAGGATCGGGACCTTGCCGGACGAAGGCGCGAACTCGGCGCCTTCGCGGCGGCGGTCCCATTCCTCGTCATAGAGGGGCACGACGACTTCCTCGAACGGCAGGCCGGACTGACGACAGGCGAGCCAGCCGCGCAGCGACCAGGAGGAATAGGCCTTGTTGCCGATGATGAGCTTCATGACCGCCGGGTTAGGCGGTGGCGCGCGGCAGGGCAACACGCGCCATGTCGTCAATTCGGGTAGCGTCGCCGCTGGTGACGCGCCCGTTAACCGCGCTTCTCCACCGGGCGGAAGAGACCCGCAGATAGCCTTTGCCCCGTCATCAGGACCATTGAGGGGGACGATCCTGCCATGCTGAACGCGACCAACGACACCATCGCCTGCACCGCATCGCTGTCGCCGCGCGCGCCCGCTTTCCTGCGGGAACCCAGCTTCGTGTTCGAGCGCCCGGTGCCGGTGCCAAGCCGTTCCGAACAGCTGCGCGCGCAGATCGTCGCGGCACAGGATATGCGGCGCTGATCCGCGGCTTCGACGCGGTCGTCAGACGATCGCGTCGAGGACCGCGGCGCGCAGTTTGGGGATGCCCATCCCCAGCTCGCTCGACGTCGCGATGATCTCCGGGTGGGCGGCGGGGTGCTTGCGCGCCTCGTCCGCGGTCGCCTGCGTCACGGCGGCCAGATCGGTCGCCTTGACCTTGTCCGCCTTGGTCAGGACCAGGCGATAGCCGACCGCCGCCTTGTCCAGCATTTCCAGCACCTCGCGATCGACATCCTTAATGCCGTGGCGACTGTCGATCAGCACCAGCGCGCGCTTGAGCACCTGCCGCCCGCGCAGATAGTCGTTCACCAGGAAGCGCCACTTCTTGACCATGTCCTTCGGCGCCTTGGCGAAGCCGTAGCCGGGCATGTCGACGAGGCGGAAGGTGAGCGGCGCGCCGACGTCGAAGAAATTCAGCTCCTGCGTGCGACCCGGCGTGACCGACGTGCGCGCCAGCGCCTTGCGCCCCGCCAGCGCGTTGAGCAGCGAGGACTTGCCGACGTTCGAGCGGCCGGCGAACGCCACCTCTGGTGCGTCGGGCGCGGGCAGAAATTGCAGCGCGGGCGCCGATTTCAGGAAGTCGATCCGCCCCGCGAACAGCCGGCGCCCCGCCTCGATCCGCGCCGCCGCGGCGGCGGCATCATCGTCGCGAACGGGCACGGGAGCGGGCTGGGGGATATCCTCGGTCACTTGGCGGCCGCTTCCTTCAGCTGCGGATGGCGGCTGTACAGGAACTTCTGCTGCGCGATCGAGACGCAGTTGGTGGTGATCCAGTAGATCTGCAGCCCGACCGCGAACGGCGCCATCACGAACATCAGCACCCACGGCAGGATCGCGAACACCTGCTGCTGGGTCGGGTCCATCTGCTGCGGGTTCAGGCGGAACTGGAAGAACATCGAGATGCCCAGCAGTACCGGCACGACGCCGATCGTCAGGAAATGCGGCAGCGTGATGGGGATATAGCCGAACAGGTTCAGGATCGTCGCGGGATCCGGGGCGGACAGATCCTTGATCCACAGGATGAACGGCTGGTGGCGCATTTCGATCGTCAGCATCAGCGCCTTGTACAACGCGTAGAAGATCGGGATCTGGATCAGGGTTGGCAGGCAGCCCGCCAGCGGATTGACCTTCTCCGCCTTGTACAGCGCCATTATCTCCTGCTGCTGGCGCTGCTTGTCGTCCTTGTAGCGTTCCTGGATGGCCTTCATCTTCGGCTGGAGCGCGCGCATCGCCGCCATGCTGGCGAACTGGCGCTGCGCGATCGGGAAGACAAGCGCGCGGATCGTCAGCGTGAGGATGATGATAGCGACGCCGAAATTGCCGATCAGGCGGAACAGCCAGTCGAGGTAATAGAAGATCGGCTTTTCGACCAGGCGGAACCAGCCCCAGTCGATCGCATAGTCCAGCTTCACTACCGCGCCGGTATCGGTGTAGCGATCGAGCAGCTTCACTTCCTTGGCCCCGGCGAACATCTTCGCGGTCTGCGTTACCTGGCGGCCGGGCGGCAGCAGCTGCGCGGCGCTGGTGAAATCGGCCTGATAGGCGTTGTTGGCGCCGGCGCGGAACTGGCCGTCGAACGCGCGTGTCTGATCGGGGACCAGCGCCGCCAGCCAGTATTTGTCGGTGAAGCCGAGCCAGCCGCCGGTGGTGGTGAAGCTGGTCGGCGCCTTGTCCACATCCGTGAAGTTCGGATTGTAGTGCGCGGCGCCGTTGCTGACCGACATGGGGCCGGTGTGGATCGTCCAGCTGTCCGGATCCTTCGACACGCCGATCCGGTTGACCAGGCCATAGGCCGCGACCGGCACCGGGGCGGTGCCGGCGTTGGCGACGGTCTGCTTCACGGTGAACAGGTAATCATTGTCGACCGCGATCTCGATCGCGAACGTCTGGCCTTTCCCGTTGGCGGCGGTCAGCGTCACGGGCGAGCGCGGGGTCAGCACCCGGGCGGAGGCCGTCCACACCGTATCGGCGGCCGGGGGCGCCAGCCCGGCGTCGCGCCAGCCGAACGAGGCGAAATAGGCATCGGGCGTACCGGCGGGCGAGAACAGCCGGATCGGCGGCGAATCCTTCGCCACCGTTTCCTTGTACCGCGTCAGCACCAGGTCATCGAGGCGCGCGCCCTTGAGGTTGATCGATCCCTTCAGCGCGGGCGTGTCGATCGCCACGCGCGGCGTTTCGGCCAGCACGACCTGGCGGCTGCGAATCGCGGCGGGCGCGTCGGCGGTCGGGTCCGCCGCCGGATTGGCGACGGGCTTGTTCTTCCCGTCGACCATCTTCGTCGCCGGCGGATTGGCCGTGGGGAAAAAGCGGCTCTGCACCAGCGGCCATCCGAACAGGATCAGCGCCGCGATCACCGCGAACAGCACGAAATTCTTGGTCTCGTCCTTCACCTGGACCCCAATTCTGTTGTCACGGCACCGGATCGTGGCCGTGCCCGCCCCATGGATGGCAGCGCGCGATACGCCGCGCGGCCAGCCATCCACCCTTTATCGCGCCATAGCGGCCAAGCGCCTCTATTGCATAGGCGGAACATGACGGCTGGAACCGGCAGGACGGCGGCAGGACCAGCGACGGCCCCAATTGCCATGCCCGCGCCAGGAGGATCAGCAGGCGGGCGATCATCGCTTGCGCGCGCCCGGCGGGCGGCGCGGCGGCAGATCCCCGGAGATCGCACGCGCCAGCGCCTTGCCGAGATCGGCGACCAGCGCCGACCAGTCGCGGTCCAGCGCCGCCGCCCGGCCGATCAGCACATGATCCGCGCCCACCATGCCCGCCGTCGGCAGCACGTCGCGCGCCAGCGCGCGGAACCGCCGCTTGATGCGGTTGCGCACCACGGCGTTGCCGATCTTCTTGGTGACGGTGATGCCGATGCGCATCGCGGGATCGTCGTCCTCGCGCGGGCGCACCAGAAGCACGAAGCCGGGCATCGGAGACCGACGCCCGGCATTCGCGGCCAGATAATCCGATCGCTTCGTCATCCGGCCGATCACGGCCGGACGCCGAATTACGCCGACAGCTTCTTGCGACCGCGCGCGCGACGCGCCCGGATCACCGCACGGCCGCCGACCGTCGCCATCCGCGCGCGGAAGCCGTGACGGCGGGCGCGCACCAGATTGCTCGGCTGAAAGGTCCGCTTCATGGTTCATATCCCGAATTCAAATGTCAAAAGGCCGCCACAAGGACGGCCCGTAGATGGCGGCGCCTAAGCGAAGTGCCGGCCAAAGTCAACGCGCCGCCGCCGCCCGGTCGCGCGCGCGCCGCCGCAGCGCGCTGCGCCGCCGCATCGCCCGATCGGCCAGCCGACCGGCGCGCGGCCAGCGCCGCTTGATCCGCGCGAACCGCACCCGCGCGGCGTGCGAATTGCGCAGTACCAGCACCAGTCCGCCCGCAAAAGCCAGCGTACCCGCCGGCCCCGGCAGCGGCGCGACGATCGGTGCGGCCAGCATCAGCAGGATGCCGGCGGACAGTTGCGCATAGCGGGAAACGGGGTGGCGAACGGCCATGGCGTCCATGTGGTATACGTGTGTTAAACCCGCAAGACAGTTCGGGCGACATTCCCAACCCTGCCAAAGCGGCTATGAACGATGCGTGACGGGGGGAACATGGTCGCGATCGTATCGACGGTAGCCTATCTGGGGCTGGAGGCGCGCAGCGTCGAGGTGCAGGTGCAGCTGATCCCCGGCCTGCCGGCGTTCAATGTCGTCGGGCTGGCGGACAAGGCGGTGGGCGAGAGCCGCGAGCGGGTGCGCGGCGCGATCGCGTCGATGGGACTGTCGCTGCCGCCCAAGCGGATCGCGGTGAACCTGTCGCCCGCCGACCTGCCCAAGGAAGGATCGCATTTCGACTTGCCGATCGCGCTCGGCCTGCTGGCGGCGATGGGCGTGGTGGATGCCGAGGCGCTGGCCGATTACGTGATCGTCGGCGAACTGGGGCTGGACGGGCGGCTGGCGCCGTCGCCGGGCGTGCTGCTGGCCGCGATCCACGCCGGGGCGGAGGGCAAGGGGCTGATCTGCCCTGCGGCGCAGGGGCCGGAGGCGGCGTGGAGCGGCGGGATCGAGGTGGTCGCCGCGCCCGACCTGCTGGGGCTGCTCAACCATCTGAAGGGGCAGGGGCTGCTCGCCGCGCCGCAACCGGGCGCGGTGAGCGAGGGCGCCCCCGGCCCCGACCTGCGCCAGGTGAAGGGGCAGGAGGTCGCCAAGCGCGCGCTGGAGATCGCCGCGGCGGGATCGCACAACCTGCTGATGGTCGGGCCGCCGGGGGCGGGCAAATCGCTGATGGCGGCGTGCCTGCCGGGCATCCTGCCGCCGCTTGACCCGGCGGAGGCGCTGGAGGTGTCGATGGTGCAGTCGGTGGCGGGCGCGTTGCCGGGCGGCACGCTGACGCGGACGCGACCGTTCCGCAGCCCCCACCATTCGGCGAGCATGGCGGCGCTGACCGGCGGCGGGCTGAAGGTGAAGCCGGGCGAGGTCAGTCTGGCGCATATGGGCGTGCTGTTCCTTGACGAACTGCCCGAATTCCAGCGCGCGGTGCTCGATTCGCTGCGCCAGCCGCTGGAGACGGGGACGGTCAGCGTCGCGCGTGCCAATGCGCATGTCACCTATCCGGCACGGGTGCAGTTGATCGCGGCGATGAACCCGTGCCGCTGCGGGCATCTGGGCGATGCGTCGCTGGCGTGCGCGCGGGCGCCGCGCTGCGCGGCGGATTACCAGGCGAAGGTGTCGGGGCCGCTGCTGGATCGCATCGACCTGCATGTCGAGGTGGAGGCGGTGAGCGCGCTAGACCTGACGCTGCCGCCGGCGGCGGAAGGATCGGCCGAGGTCGCCGCGCGCGTCGCGGCGGCGCGCGCGGTGCAGTCGGCGAGGCTGGCGGGGACGGGCGCGCGCACCAATGCCGAACTGGAGGGGGAAGTGCTGGAGCGCTTCGCGTCGCCGGACGAGGCCGGGCGCGCGCTACTGGCGCAGGCGGCAGCGGCGATGAAGCTGTCGGCGCGGGGCTATACGCGGATCCTGCGGGTGGCGCGGACGATCGCGGATCTGGCCGGTTCCGAGCAGGTTATGCGGATCCATGTTGCGGAGGCTTTGAGCTATCGGCGCCGACCTCCAACGAACTGATGGCCGCGTCGGCCCCAACCTCGGCCGTTGCTTATCTACGCAACTATGCTGTGTGTAGCGCCTACGATCGTCGATCTGGCTGGGCGGAAAGAAGGTGGGTTCGCGCAGAGACGCGGAGGCGCAGAGATGTCGTGCCCGACGCGCAGCGCGTGTCTCACGTCACCGGCCATACCGGCGAGCCGCTGCTGACGGCTCGCACCCTGGCCCCACTCGCAACGCCTGTGCGCCTTCGCGTCGCTGCTCGCGCCAACCTTCTTCTTAGCTCTGGCGAACCCTAAAGCTTGCGAAAACTGTCGACGTCGCGGGCCGGGCCGGCGCCCGATGGCGCTGCGGGCGGTTCGATCGCGACGGGTTCCTTCGTGTCGAACCCGCCTTCCCATTTGGCGATCACCGCGCTGGCGACCGCATTGCCGATCACGTTGGTGGCGGTGCGGCCCATGTCGAGGAAATGGTCGATCGCCAGGATCAGCAGCAGCCCGGCCTCCGGCAGATTGAACATCGGCAGCGTCGCGGCGATCACCACCAGGCTGGCGCGCGGCACGCCCGCGATCCCCTTCGACGTGACCATCAGCACCAGCAGCATCGTCACCATCTGTCCCAGCGACATGTCGATGCCATAGGCCTGGGCGATGAAGATCGACGCGAAGGTCATGTAGATCATCGACCCGTCGAGGTTGAACGAATAGCCCAGCGGCAGCACGAAGCTGGCGATGCGCGGCGGCACGCCGAACCGGTCCAGCGCCTCCAGCATCCGCGGATAGGCGGCCTCCGACGAGGCGGTCGAGAAGGCGACCAGCAACGGTTCGCGCACGTAGCGGATCAAGTCGCGGATGCGCGGCCCGATGAACAGGAAGCCGATCGTCAGCAGGATCGCCCACAGGCAGATCAGCGCGAGGTAGAAGCTGCCCATGAAATAGGCCAGCTGCCCGATCACCGCCGGCCCGCGCTCCGTCAGCGTGCCCGCGACCGCGGCGAACACCGCCAGCGGGGCGACGCGCATGACGTAATCGGTGACCTGCAACATCACATGCACCAGCGCGTCGACCGCGCGGACCAGCGGCGCGGCCTTTTCCCCGACCGCGGTGATCGCGACGCCGACGAAGACGGACATGACGACGATCTGCAGGATCTCGTTCTTCGCCATCGCGTCGATCATCGAGGCGGGGACGATATGCGCGAAGAAATCCTTCAGGTTGAACGCGGCGGTTTCCAGCCCCGCCGGACTGTTGGCCGCGGGCAGCGCCAGCCCCAGCCCGACGCCGGGCTGCAACAGGTTGACCATCAGCAGCCCCAGCGACAGCGAGAGCAGGCTGGCGGCGATGAACCAGCCCAGGCTGCGTGCGCCGATCCGCCCGAGCGCGGCCGTATCGCCCATCTGCGCGATCCCCGACACCAGGGTGGCGAAGACCAGCGGCGCGATGATCATCTTGATCAGGCGCAGGAAGATCGTGGTGATGATCGAGAAATAGCCCGCGATCCGCGTCACCAGTTCCTTGCCCGCGGGCGAGCCATCGTCGAGCCAGCCGTTGAGGATGAGGCCGGTGACGAGGCCGAGCGCCAGCCCGGCAAGGATGTACAAGGTCAGCCGCTTGGCCATTCGATGCTCCCGCTTGATGCGTGCGAGGGAAAGGAGATTGCGCGGGCGCGGTCAAGCGCCTGTCGACGGTTTGTCGCCTGTCATCATGACGCAGGCGCGGCGCGGCCCCTCACGCCGCGGCCGTCAGCACCTCGCCCATCAGCCGGAAATCGCGTTCGCGCGGGGAGGCGCGGCGCCAGACCAGCGCCAGCGTGCGGCTGGGATGATCGGCGGCGAGCGGGCGGGCGACGACATTGGTGTGATCGAGGATGCCGGCGTCGAGCGCGATCTTGGGCAGCATCGTCACCCCCAGCCCGTTGTCGACCATCTGCACCATCGTGTGGAGCGAGGTGCCCAGCATCGTCGCCTCCGCGCGCAATTCGGCGCGGTTGCACGCCGCCAGCGCATGTTCCTTCAGGCAATGGCCGTCCTCCAGCAGCAGCAGCCGCGTCTCGTCGATATCGGCGGGGCGCACCGGCGCCGGATCGGCGGGCATCTCGCCCTCGGGAAAGGCGAGGAACAGGTGATCGTCGAACAGCTTCATCGACGTCACCTCGCCGCAGGCATAGGGCAGCGCCAGCAGCACGCAGTCGGTGCGGCCGTTGTGAAGCGATTCGCATGCCGGGCCGCTCGGCTCCTCGCGCAGGAACAGCTTCAGGTCGGGATAGTCGCGGCGCAGGCGCGGCAGGATGCGCGGCAGCAGGAACGGTGCGATCGTGGGGATGACGCTCATCCGCATTTCCCCCGACAAAGGACGCCCGGCGGCGCGCGCCATGTCGCCCAGTTCCTCCGCCTCGCGCAGGACGACGCGCGCCTTGGCGGCGATCTGTTCGCCCAGCGGCGTGAAGCGGACGACGCGGCGCGTCCGCTCCACCAGCGTCACGCCGATCAGCGTCTCCAGTTCGCGCAGCCCCGCCGACAGCGTCGATTGCGTGACGAAACACGCCTCTGCCGCGCGGCCGAAATGACCGTGGTCCTTGAGCGCGACGAGATATTGCAGCTGTTTCAACGTCGGAAGGTAGGTGGCGGCCATTCATCGCTCCGGTCGATCACTAGTCTTGTCATAGTCGATTGGATCAATCAGGCCAAATCCCTATATCCCCGCATGACAAGGACGATGCCGCACGAACGGCGCCGCCGAGCGGAGAGGATGGCTGGAAACCCGTTTTCCAAGAGGAGCCATTCGATGCTGACCATCGGCGATACCTTCCCCGCCATAACCGTTCCCGTCCAGCAGGGCACCGACGCGCTGCCGGCCGGCGAGACGCTGGACCTGACCACCGCCTATCCGGGCAAGTGGAAGGTGCTGTTCTACTGGCCGAAGGACTTCACCTTCGTCTGCCCGACCGAGATCGTCGGCTACAGCCAGATCAAGGGCGATTTCGAGGATCGCGACGCGGTGCTGATCGGCGCGTCGACCGACACCGCGCACGTCCACCTGGCATGGCGCAAGTCGGACCCGGACCTGGCCGCCGCCGACTTCCCGTGGCTGGCCGACAATGGCGCGAAGCTGGCCGAGGCGCTGGGCATCCTCGACAAGAACGAGCATGTCGCGTTCCGCGCCACCTTCATCGTCGATCCGGACAACGTCATCCAGGCGGTGCAGGTCAACGGTCTGAACGTCGGCCGCAACCCGGCCGAGACGCTGCGCGTGCTCGATGCGCTGCAGACCGACGAACTGTGCCCGTGCAACTGGAACAAGGGCGACGACGTGCTGAAGGTCGCGGCCTGATCCGGGCGGGGCGGGGGCAGCGGCTCCCGCCCCGGTCAATCTTACGTCACCCATACGTCCCGTCGTCACCCCAGCGGAAGCTGGGGTCTCTCCATAACCGGGAGACCCCAGCTTCCGCTGGGGTGACGCTTTTCGCCTGAAGGAATGATGATGGCGCTCAAGGAATTCGCGGGCACGCTGCCCGATTTCGCCAAGGACATTCGCCTCAACGTCGGCTCGCTGCTGAACGAGACGGTGCTGAACGACCAGCGCAAGTACGGGTTGCTGCTCGCCTGCGCGCACGGTTCGGGCCACAAGCCGCTGGTCGAGGCGACCGAGGCGGAAGTCGCCGACAAGCTGTCGCCGGAAGCTGCCAATGCCGCGCGCGCCGCGGCGGCGGTGATGGCGATGAACAACGTCTATTATCGCTTCACCCACCTGGCCGGGAACGAGGAATACAGCCGGATGCCCGCCAAGCTGCGGATGAACGTGATCGGCGCGCCGGGCATCGACAAGGTCGATTTCGAGCTGTTCAGCCTGGCGGTCAGCGCGATGAACGGCTGTGGCATGTGCATCGACAGCCACGAACAGGTGCTGAAGAAGGCGGGCGTCACCGCCGAGGTGATCCAGTCGTCGGTGCGGATCGCATCGGTGATGAAGGCGGTGGCGACGGTCCACGCCGCCGTCGCCTGACGCACCGGCCGGTTACATCAGCACCGCACGGATGAAGCCGTAGGTGCTGGTGACCGTCAGGACGATCCCGACCATGACCAGCATGACCTTGGTCGGGATCCGCTTGGCCATGAACGCCCCCAGCGGCGCGGCCAGCACGCCGCCGATCAGCAGGCCGATCGTCGCGGTGGCGAAATCCCGTAGCCCCAAGTGATAGATGAACGCCGCCGACACGGTGGCGGTCAGAAAGAATTCCACCGAATTGACGGTGCCGACCACCTTGCGCGGCTCCACCCCCTGAACCAGCAGGTTCGAGGTGACGATCGGCCCCCAGCCGCCGCCGCCCGCCGCATCCATGAACCCGCCGATCAGCCCCAGCGGCTCCACCACCCGCGGCTTTTGCGTCTTGGGCGGGAACAGCAGCCCGCGGATCAGCAGGTAGAGGCCGATCGCGACCAGATAGGCGAGCACGAACGGCTTGACCGTCGCGGCGTTGATGTTGGTCAGCACATAGGCGCCGGTGACCCCGCCGATCACGCCGGGCACCAGCAGGCGCAGGAACAGTTTCCGGTCGATATTGCCGTGCAGCGCGTGGCTGATCCCCGATACCGCGGTGGTGAAGGTTTCCACGATATGCACGTTCGCCGAGGCGCGCGCGGGCGGCAGCCCGATCACCGCCACCAGGAGCGTGTTGCAGATGACGCCGAATGCCATGCCCAGCGCGCCGTCGACCACCTGCGCACCGAACCCCACGGCGATGAACGGCAGCAGCGCGGACAGATCGATGTCGGCGAACGTCGGCATGAAGGTCTCCGGCGGGCGGACATGCCCGTTTCGCGTTCATGCGGCATACCCCACGAACGCGATAGGGAAATACGATTTAGCGCGGCAAAGCGTTGCTTATGGAAACCGTCGCCTGCCATGATTACATGGCGGCAGATGACACGACCGGCGGGTGCCGGCGGATGCGCGAACCACGCATGGGAAGGTGGGCGCAGGAACATGGGGCACGCTATGTCGCGACTGACCGACTATCTCGATTCGATCCGATCGCGCGACCCGGCGCCGCATTCACGGCTGGAAATCCTCACCTATCCGGGTGTGTGGGCGCTGGCGTGGCATCGCGTCGCGCACCGGCTGTACCGGTCGCGGCTGTACCTGCTGGCGCGGATCGTCAACCACTTCTCGCGCGCGACCACCGCGATCGACATCCATCCGGGGGCGAAGATCGGGCGCAATTTCTTCATCGACCACGGCTTCGTCGTGATCGGCGAGACCGCGGAGATCGGTGACGATGTCACCATTTATCAGTGCGTGACGCTGGGCGGGACCAGTCCGGACGATGGCGTGCCGGGCAAGCGGCATCCGACGATCGCGGACGGGGCGATCATCGGTTCGGGCGCGCAGGTGCTCGGCCCGATCACCGTCGGCCCGCGCGCGCGTGTCGGCGCCAATGCGGTGGTGACGCGCGACGTGCCCGCGGGTGCCGTGATGGTCGGTATCCCCGCACGGCCGACGATCGTGGAGGGCGGGGCGGCCCCCGAGCGGCGCTTCGTTCCTTATGGTACGCCGTGCAGCGAGACGTTCGATCCGCAGACGCAGAAGGTCGAGCTGCTGCGTTGCGAACTGGAGGCGATGAAGCGGCGGCTCGACGCGCTGCTGGGCGAGCAGGGCGCGGCGCCCGATGAAGAGGTTCGCGATCGCGCCTGATGGGCATCGTCACCCCTTTCCCCGCGAACGGGCAGCGACCCGGCCAGATCGGTTTCGACCGGATCGAGTTGACCCGCATCCTCGACCTGTACGGCCGGATGGTGGCGGCGGGGCATTGGCGCGACTATGCGATCGACCTGGGGCGCGACGCGGCGGTCTTCGCCGCCTTTCGCCGCGCCGCCGAGCGGCCGGAATACCGGATCGAAAAGCATCCCGCGCTGCGCCAGCGGCAGGGGATGTGGGCGCTGGTGGGCGAGGGCGGGCAGGTCATCAAGCGCGGGCATGAACTGGGGCCGGTGCTGGCCCCGATCGAGCGCCGGCTGATGAAGCTGGTGGAGGAATAGTCAGCGGCGGTGCCGTCCGCGTGCCAGCGCCTCCTCCTGTATCGAAAAGGCCGAGCGGGGCGACCGTGCGCCTTCGGGAACCGCCGTGGCGAAAAAGGCGACGCCGCGCCCGGTCGCCGGATCGATCCACAGCCCCGAGCGAAGGCCGTAGGCGTCGCCGGCATGGCCGAAGCGCGCGACGCCGTCACGGAACGGATCGTCGCGGCATCCGGCCCGCGGCGTCGCCAGCGTCTGCATCGCGAGGCCGTAGCGGCAATCGAACCCGTCGCCGGTATCGCCGTTCGCGCCGTCATAGCGCCATTCCGGCCCGCGCAGGATCGCGACCGACGCGGGGGTGAGCAGGCGAACGCCATCGACCTCGCCGCCGCGCGCGAGCAGCCGGCCGATCGTCGCCAAATCATGCATCGAGATGCGCAGCCCGCCTTGCGGAGAGAAGAGCGCGCCATTGTCGCCGGGGCGCCACGTCGTCAGGTCGCACGCGCCGCCCGGGCCGGCGACGACCGGGCAGGTGGGGCGGCGGCCGCGGAGATCGTCGGTCTGCGCCCCGCCGTCCGCGCCGTAGAGGACGACCGCACTCGACACCGCGGCATCCGAACAGCTCGCCCAGTTGAAACAGGCGTCCAGCTTCAGCGGTGCGAGCACCAGCCGCTGCATCAGCCAGTCGAACCGCTCACCGGTGGCGCGCTCCATCACCGACGCAACGACGGGGAAATTGAGGTTGGTGTAGCGGTAGAAGCTGCCCGGCGGGTGATCGGCGTCCCAGGCGCGTGGGTCGGCCAGCCGGTCGGCCAGCCGCGTGCCCAGCGGGACGATATAGCCCGCATCGTCGCGCAGCCCGGAGCGGTGCGACAGCAGTAGCCGCAACGTCACCGGCACATCAGGGTAACGCGGGTGGCGCAGGCGATAGCCGAGCAACCCGGACACGTCCGCATCGAGATCGAGCGTGCCCGCCTCCACGAGGCGCATCACGCCGATCGCGGTCACCAGTTTGGATATCGAGGCGATGCGGACCGGATCGTGCGCGGTGACGCGCCGCCCGGTCGCGCGATCGGCCAGTCCGCGTGCCTCGACCGCGCCGATCCGGCCGCGGTCGAACGCGACGCGCACGCTGGCCGGCGGCGGCGTGACGGGCGGCGGCGGTACGGTCGCACAGGCGGCCAGCCCCGCCGCGGGCAGCAGGCAGGCGAGCGTGCGCAGCCGCCGCGCGCCTGCCCGGTGCATCACTGGCCCTGCAACTTCGCGCCGATCAGCATCGACTGGCCGGCACCCGAATCGGGGACGATTTCCCCGGTGCGGTCGGTGATCTCGGCCCAGTGGCGTGCCACGCCCTCGGGCGACAGGTCGTCGCCGGTCAGCAGCTTGCCCTGCGTCAGCGTGACGTAGCTGGCCTGGAACACGCCCGCGCCCGCGCCGACGATCTGGTTGGTCGGTGCCTCCTCGCTGACGAGGAACAGCGCGGCGGGGACGACCTTTTCCGGCGCGAACGCCTGGAACGCCTGTTCCGGGAACAGATCCTCGGTCATGCGCGTGCCCGCGACCGGGGCGATGGTGTTGACCTTGATGTTGTTCTTCGCGCCTTCGAGGTACAGCGTCTTGGTGAGGCCGGCGAGGCCGAGCTTGGCCGCGCCGTAATTGGCCTGGCCGAAATTGCCGAACAGGCCGGTCGACGACGCGGTCATCAGGATGCGGCCGTAATTCTGCTCGCGGAAGGTTTCCCAGCACGCCTTGGTCGCATTGGCCGAGCCGAGCAGGTGGACGTTGACGACGAAGGCGAAGTCCGCCGGCTCCATCTTCGCGAACGTCTTGTCGCGCAGCACGCCGGCATTGTTGATGAGGACGTGGACGCCGCCCCACTTCTCCTTGGCCCTGGCGACCATTTCGACCATCTGGTCGTATTCGGTGACGCTGGCGCCATTGGCCATCGCCTGACCGCCGGCAGCCTCGATCTCCTCCACCACCTTCAGCGCGGCGTCGGATGCGCCCTGGCCCGTGCGGTCGCCGCCCAGGTCGTTGACGACGACTTTTGCGCCGCGACGCGCGAGTTCCAGGGCATATTGACGGCCCAGACCGCCGCCGGCGCCGGTGACGATGGCTACCTTGTCGTCGAAACGAATGGACATGGAAAAGGCGCTCCCTCCCGATGGATAGAGCGCCCTTCCATACTCACAGTTCGAACGGGCGCAATGCCCGTTCGCCCGTGACCGCGATCAGCGGCGCGCCTTGCGCTTGCCGCGCGCGTCGCTGGCCTGCATGCAGCCGTCATACTGGCCCTTCTTGCAGATCGGATAGCTCTCCTTCGGCGCGGGGGCCGGGAATGCCTGCGACGGCGGCGGGGCGGGCTGGAAGCGGACGG
>NZ_LSJO01000478.1:0-24156 GCF_001556735.1 Sphingomonas sp. CCH9-F2
CGGCGACGGGCTGACCGTGCTGGTCGGCGCGTCGGGCGCGGGCAAGACCAGCCTGCTGGACATGATCGCCGGGCTGCTGCGTCCGGCGCGCGGTCATATCCGCGTGGACGGCCGAGCCCTGTTCGATGCCGGCGCGGGCATAGACCTGCCGCCGGAGCGCAGGAATGTCGGCTATGTCTTTCAGGACGCGCGACTGTTCCCGCACCGCCGCGTGCGCGCCAACCTGTTGTACGGCGCCCGCGACGATCGCCGGCTGGACGCCGTGGCGCGCGTGCTGGACATCGCCGCACTGCTCGATCGCTGGCCGCGCTCACTGTCCGGCGGGGAGGCGCGGCGCGTCGCGATCGGTCGCGCCTTACTCAGCGAACCGGCGTTCCTGCTGCTCGACGAGCCGCTGTCGTCGCTCGACCCCGCGCGGCGCGAAGAGGCGATGCGCGCGATCGAGCGCGTGCGCGATGCGCGCGAGGTGCCGATCCTGATGGTCACGCACGACCGCGCCGAGGCGGAGCGGCTGGGCGACCGCATCATCCCGATCGGCGTCTGACCGCGCGTCAGGCGTCCGCGCCCGTGGTGCCGTCCAGCGCGCCGCGCAGCCGAACCGCCATGTCCTCCAGCGTGACGCGGCCCGCATTGGCGGTGATCTCGTCCGGCGCGCGCAGCAGGTCGGCGATCGCCAGCTGCATCTGCGTGACATGATCGATCGCCTGGAGGCTGGCCATATGCCGGCGCAGCGTGTCGCCATCGCTGCCCAGGTCATAGGCCAGGTCGCCCAGGATGTTCGACGCGCGCACCAGTTCCTCCGCCAGCGCCTGGACCAGCGTGCGGGGCATCGCGGCGTCCTTGGGGTGAAAGGCGCTGCCCATGGCGGTTACTTGCTGCACATCTTCAGGACGCCGGCCGCCAGCGCGTCGGTGGCCACCGGCTGCGACACCAGCCCGCGCGTCAGGTTGAACCCGCCGCCCTCTGCCGGGGCGAAGGCATAGCCGCCCGCCGCCGACAGCGCCTTCAGTCCCCCGGCGCCGTCTTCATTGGCATCCAGCAGCAGCACGCCGACCGCGTTGGTCGCGGCAGCCTTCGCGGCCGAGGCGAACAGCAGCGAGATCGACGGCCGTTCCCCGGCCACCGGATCGCGCGCCAGCAGCCGCAGCGACCCCGACGGCCACTGGTCGATCACCAGATGCGCATCGGCGGCGGGCGCCAGGTAGATCGTGCCCTGTTCCAGCGCCATGCCCTCCGCGGCGATCACCACCTTGGGCGCGACCTGCTCGGCCAGCTTCTCGGCCATGCTCTCGACCAGCCCCGGCCCCAGATGCTGGACGACCACGGTCGGCGGGCAATTGGCGGGGAAGGCGCCGAACAGGTCGAACAGCCCCTTGGTGCTCGACGCATCGCCGCCGACCAGCAGCAGGCGGCCGTTCCAGTCGATCGGCGCGATGCGCGCCGCCGGCTTGGCGGCCTTGGGCGGCTTCATGTCGGCCTTCTTGGCGGCCTTCAGCCGCTTGGCGAGCTTGGCAATCGCGTCCAATTCCGCTGGCGCGGCGACGCGCGGCTTGGGGAAGCAATCCAGCGCGCCCAGCCGCAGCGCCTCGATCGATTCCGCCGCGCCCTCCTGCGTCCGGGTGGAGAACATGATGACGGGCATCGGCTTCGTCTCCATGATCTCCGCCAGGTAATCGAGGCCGCTCATGCCCGGCATCTCGACGTCCAGCGTCATCACGTCGGGATGCGCCGATTCCACCAGCGACCGCGCTTCGGCGGCGCCGTCCGCCATGCCGACCACCTCTACCCCGGGGATCCGCTCCAGCGCGCCGGAGATGAGCGCGCGCATCGTCAGCGAATCATCGACGACCAACACCCTAGTTCCGGCCATGGCTCAACCTGCTCCTGAATTTACGCGGTTACTGTTGATAACAAGGAGTTTGTACGACGATCAGGCGGCATCCGCCAGCGTCACCCGCTCCACCAGCCGCTCCAGCGCGAGGATCAGGATCAGCCGCTCGTCGATCGTCGCCAGCCCGTCCAGGAACTGCGCCGCCGCCGCGTCGCCCATGTCGGGCAGCGGCTGCATGTCGTCCGCCGACACCGACACGATGTCGTTGACCGCATCGACGATGACGCCCTGCAACTGATCACCGATCCGCACCACGATGATGACGTGGCGCGCGCTCGGCTCGGTCATGCCCCAGCCCAGGCGATAGCGCAGGTCCAGCACCGGCAGCACCACGCCGCGCAGGTTCACGACGCCGCGGACATATTCGGGCACGTTGGGCAGCGGCGTCGCCGGCGACCAGGCGCGAATCTCGCGGATCGCCATGATGTCCACGCCCAGATACTGGTCGCCCAGCTGGAAGGTGATGAGCTGGCGCGAGGCGGTGTTGGTTTCCACGGTCATGGTGCGGTTCCTCAGTGCAGCACGCGCCGGATCGCGGCGGCAAGCTTTTCGGGGTGGAAGGGTTTGACGATCCAGCCGGTGGCGCCGGCACGGCGCGCGCGCTGCTTCTTCTCGTCCGAGCTTTCGGTGGTCAGGACCAAGATCGGCAGCGTGCGGTTCCCTTCGTCACGCAGATGCTCGATCAGGCCGAAACCATCCATGCGGGGCATGTTGATGTCGGTGATGAGCAGGTCCGGCTCTTCGCCCGGCTGGAAATCCGCCAGGGTTTCGAGCGCGTGGACACCGTCCTCGGCCTCGATCACATGGTATCCCAGATCGGTCAGCGCGGCGCGCAGCAGCATTCTCATGCTGGGCGAATCGTCCACGGTCATGATCGTCTTGGTCACGGTATGCGGCTCCCTGGCAGGGTGAGAGGTGGTCATCAGAAAAACTCGACGTCGCCCAGCGCGGCCGGCGGCGGCGCGACGGGCACGGGACGAATGACGGCGGGCGGCGGTGCGTCGTTGACGACGCGGCACCGGGCCAGGCCCAGCGCGGCACGGAATTCGACGCGGCGCGCACCGGTTCCGCCGACATCCTCGCCGACCAGCGGGATCCGCTCGTCCGCCAGGAAACGGCGCGCGAAGGCAATGTTCGCCCCGCCGATGTCCTTGAAACCGCGATGCATCGTCGCACCTCCGAAAATCCGTGCCTTCATGCGGTGTCGTACCGCACCCATCGACAACATTTCGTTGATGAGCACTTCCATCGCATAAACGCCGTATCGCTGCATCGAGGCGGCGTCGGTCGCCTGCCCCTCCGCCAGCAGATAGTGGTTGATGCCGCCGATCTTCGCGACCGGATCGTAGAAACAGGCCGCGACGCAGCTGCCCAGCACGGTGGTGAGCACCACGTCGGCATCGCGGCTGACGCGGGTTTCGCCCTGCGCCACGGTCAGGCGGCGCAGGCCGTCCTGGCGGGTCAGCGCGTTCATGCGCGGCATTCCTGCAGCAGCCGCGCCGCGATCCGGCGCAGCGGCAGCTGCTGTGTCACCGCGCCGATGCGGTGCGCGACGGCGGGCATGCCATAAACGACGCTGGTCGCCTCGTCCTGGCCGATGGTGATCGACCCGCGATCGCGCATCGCCTTCATCCCTTCGGCACCGTCGCCGCCCATCCCGGTCAGGATCGCGCCGACCGCATCCGCACCGGCGACTCGCGCCACCGAGTGGAACAACTGGTCGACCGACGGCTGATGCCCGCTGACCCGTGGGCCGGGGACCAGCCGGCAGTGGCGTTTCAGCCCTCCGGCGATCTCCAGATGCTTGTCGCCGCCGGGCGCGAGATAGATCTTGCCCGGAACCAGCGGCGCACCCGCGCGCGCTTCCTCCACCGACGGCCGGCACAGCCGGTCGAGTCGCGCGGCGAAACTGGCGGTGAAGCTGGGCGGCATGTGCTGCACGATCACGGTCGGCGGGCAATTGGCCGGAAAGCCGGTCAGCAGTTCGATCAGCGCCTCGACCCCGCCGGTCGATGCGCCGACTGCGATCATCGCGCCCTCGCGCGGGCGATATTCGGCGGCCTCGGCCGGTGCCGACGGGGCGCTGGCCGGCGCGGCCATCGGCATCGGGCGGACCATGCGGTTCTTGGTCGCGGATGCGGCGCGCACCAGCCCGGGCAGGCGGATCGCATCGGCCTGGTTGCGCAGCGTCAGCTTGTCGAAACAGTCGAACGCGCCCAGTTCCAGCGCGGCGATGCTCGCTTCCGCGCCCTCGGACGTCAGCGTGGAGAGCATCACGACCGGGGTCGGCCGCAGCCGCATCAGCCGCTCCAGGAAGTCCAGCCCGCTCAGCCCCGGCATCTCGATATCGAGGGTGAGGACGTCAGGGTCCAGCTCCTTGATCTTGGCGCGCGCCTCGTCGGCGCTGGCGGCGGTGCCGACCACCTCAATCGCGGGATCGGCGGACAGGGTCCGGCAGATCAGCGCCTGCATGGTGATGGAATCGTCGACGACCAGGGCACGAACGCTCATGCGGAGACTTTCAGGTAAGCGGTGCGGCCGACGCATTCGAAGCGCCGGGCGACCTCGGGAGCGAGGCGTTCGGAATGGCCGATGTACAGCATCCCGCCGACCTCCAGCTTGTCCGCAAGCCGCGACTGGAGTCGCGCCTTGGTCGGATCGTCGAAATAGATCATGACGTTGCGGCAGAAGATCGTGTCGAACCGCGTCTTGATCGGCCAGTCGCCGAGCAGGTTGAGCGGCAGGAACGAAATCGCCTCCGTCAGCAGCGGATCGACCGACAGCGCATCGCTCGTGCCGCGCACCCAGGCGGAGCGCAGCGCCGACGGCACCGTGCGCAGCGTCGCCGCCGCATAGCGGCCGGCGCGCGCGGTTTCGAGGACGCTGGGCGACACGTCGGTCGCCAGCAGCTTGAAATCGCGCTTCAGCAGCCGCTGCGCCGCCGCCTTGTCGGTGCCCAGCGCTGCCATCAGCCACGTATAGGGCTCTTCCCCGCTGGAGCAGGCCGCCGACCACAGCCGCACGCGGCCGCCGTTGTTCAGCCGCTCGACCAGCCCGGGCCACATCCGTTCGACGAAATCGTCGAAATGGTGGTTCTCGCGGAAGAAGCTGGTGTGGTTGGTGGTCAGCGAATCGAGCGCGCGGCCCCGTTCGGCCTCGTCCCGCTCGATCAGCTTAACATAGTCGCCGACCGAGGTGAGGCCGCAGGCGCGGACCCGCGGGGCGAGCCGGCCGTACACCAGCTGCGCCTTGCCTTCGGGCAGCAGGATGCCCAGCTCGTCATAGACCATGGTCGCGATCGCGCGATGGTCTTGCGGCTCGAACCCGAACTCGCGCACGGGTGGCGGCGGGGCCGCCGGAAGGGTGGCGCCGCGGTTCACGCGGCGTGCGCCAGGACCGGGCGCGGCGCGCGGACACGGCGCGCCGTCAGCGCATCGACATCGATGATGAGCGCGACGCGGCCGTCACCTAGGATGGTGGCACCGGCCAGCCCGTCGATCGCCTGGTAATTGGCCTCCAGGCTCTTGACGACGACCTGGCGCTGGTCCTGGATCGTGTCGACCAGCAGCGCGGCCTGACCCTGTGCGCCCTCGACGACGATCAGCACCGCCTTGCCCGGATCGCGCTCGCCCTGGTTGATGCCCAGCTGCTCGCCGACCGGGTAGATCGGCACATACGATCCGCGCACGTCCAGCACCGCGCCGTCCGGGCCGATCGCCGTCACCGCGCGGTCGCTGGGCCGCAGGCTTTCGACGATGTGGCTCAGCGGGATGACATAGGTCTGGTCGCCAACCGTCACGATCATTCCGTCGACCACCGCCAGCGTCAGCGGCAGGCTGAGCGAGAAGCTGGAGCCCTGGCCCAGCTTCGAATGGATGCCGATGCGCCCGCCCAGTGCCTGGACGTTCTTGCGCACCACGTCCATACCCACCCCGCGGCCGGAGATGTTCGAGACGGTGGACGCCGTCGAGAAGCCGGGCGCGAAGATCAGGTTGTCGATCTCCTCGTCGCTCAGCGCCGCGTCGGGGGCGATGATGCCGCGTTCGATCGCCTTGGCGCGCACGCGGGTGCGATCGATGCCGCGCCCGTCGTCGGCGACGGTGATGACGATCCGGCCGGACTGGTGCGCGGCCGACAGCCGCACGACGCCCTCGGACGGCTTGCCCGCGGCGGCGCGTTCTTCGGTCGTTTCCAGCCCGTGGTCGACGGCGTTGCGGATCAGATGGGTCAGCGGCTCGCCGATGCGTTCGACCACGGTCTTGTCGACCTCGGTCATCTCGCCCTCGATCTCCAGCCGCACGCGCTTGCCGGTTTCGCCTTCCAACTCGCGGATGATGCGCGGGACGCGGCTGAACACGGTCTTCATCGGCTGCGCGCGGATCGCCATCGTCGATTCCTGCAGCTCGCGCGTCAGGTGGTCGAGGTCGGTCAGTTCGGGCACGCCGCCCATGTCGTTGCACGACAATCGCTGCGCCAGCATCGCCTGGGTGATCACCAGCTCGCCCACCAGGTTGACCAGCCGGTCCAGCTTGTCGAGATCGACGCGGATCGTCTGCGCGACCACCGGCGCCGCGGCCGCGGGAGCCGGGGCAGGGGCGGGCGCCGGCTTGGCGGTGACGCGCCCGCGCATGCATTGCGTGGCCTGTCCGCGCGGGAATTGCTGGCAGTTCCACAGCATCCGGTCGAACCCGCCGTCACGATCCCGCAGATAGCTGAAGCCCATCGCCTGATACTGCTGCGGCGACATCATCATCGACGCGGGGATCAGCCGCTGGTCGATCCACCCCATGACCTTGCAGCGCGGTCGGTCGGCGCAGGTGCGTTGCGCCACCGCCGCGAACTCGTCCGGCCGGCGCGCGTCCAGCAATACGAAATAGGTGTCGGGTGCGTCCGCCAGCGCGCGCGGCGCCGCGCCGACCGCCACCTCACCCGAAAGCGCCCCGTCGCCCGCCGCCACTGGCAGGCCGTCCAGATACGGCGCCGCGGCCGCCAGCGCGGTCGCCGCCTCGTCCAGCGCGCCGCCCAGCTTGTGAGCATCGGACACCCCGGCCAGCTTCGCGACGACCGGTTCGGCCGACGACACGTCGCGCCGGAACGCCGCGGGCGTCCCCCACCAGCCGGTCCAGCGGAAGAACAGATGCGTGTGCACTTCCGCGATCTTGTCCAGGCTGGCGCTCCAGTACGGCACCACCCAGTCGGTATGGTAATGCGTGGCATAGCCGACCGGCGCGAACACCGCGCCCTTCAGCGCGTCGGCGGCGATGCGCCGCGCGCGATCCCATGCCGGCGGCGAGGGGATGCGCGCCAGCGCGCCGTCGCAGGTGAAGGTGAACTGGCAGCCGGTCGTCCGCTCCGCCCCCTGGAACACCACGCCGCACACCGTCTTGGGAAAGGCCGGGTGGCGCAGCCGGTTGAGCACCACCTGCACCACCGCGCGTTCGCCGACCGCGTCGTCTCCCGCTTCGTACCACGCCGCCGCGGCCAGGCAATCGGTGGCGCGCGCGCGCTGCGCGTCGTCGCCGACGAAGCGGAACGGGCGCGCGGCGGGGTTCGGCCCGCGCACGAACGGGATGCTGGCGTTGTAGGCGCGCGCGTCCTGCGGGGTCAGGTCCTGCAACTCGACCGGCTCGACGTCGGGTAGCTCGGTGGGCGCGACGACGCGTTGCGGGCGCTTCACCTTCGCCGCGATCGGGCGCGGCACCGCCGGCGCGTGCGACACCACCATCACGGGCAACGCAAGTGCGAGCGCCGCGATCCCGGACAGGACCGCGCGCACCCTCCAGCTCATATGGGTCAGATCAGCTCTCCGGCAGGAAATCCGGCACCGACAGGTAACGCTCGCCGGTGTCGTAGTTGAAGCCCAGCACGCGCGCGTCCTCGGGCAGGTCGGGCAGCTTCTGGAGGATCGCCGCCAGCGTCGCACCGGATGAGATGCCGACCAGCATCCCTTCCTCGCGCGCGGCGCGGCGCGCCATGTCCTTGGCCACCGCGGCATCCACCTCGATCACGCCGTCCAGCGCCTGGGTGTGCAGGTTGGCGGGGATGAAGCCCGCGCCGATGCCCTGGATCGGGTGCGGCCCGGGCTGACCGCCGGAAATGACCGGCGATGCCTGCGGCTCGACCGCGAAGACCTTCAGGTCCGGCCATTCCTTCTTCAGCGTCTCGGCGACGCCGGTGATGTGGCCACCGGTGCCCACGCCGGTGATGATGACGTCGATCGGCGTGTCGCGGAAATCGTTCAGGATCTCCTGCGCGGTGGTGCGGACGTGGACGTCGACGTTGGCGGGGTTCTCGAACTGCTGCGGCATCCACGCGCCGTCGGTCTGCTCGACCAGCTCCAGCGCGCGCTCGATCGCGCCCTTCATGCCCTTCTCGCGCGGGGTCAGGTCGAACTCGGCGCCATAAGCCAGCATCAGGCGGCGGCGCTCCAGGCTCATGCTTTCGGGCATCACCAGCACCAGCTTGTAGCCCTTCACCGCGGCGACCATCGCCAGCCCGATGCCGGTGTTGCCGCTGGTCGGCTCGATGATCGTGCCGCCGGGCTTCAGCTCGCCCGATGCCTCGGCCGCCTCGATCATCGCCAGCGCGATGCGATCCTTGATCGAGCCGCCGGGATTGCCGCGTTCCGACTTGATCCACACTTCCGATCCGGGGAACAGCTTGCGGACGCGGATATGCGGGGTGTTGCCGATCGTCTCCAGGATGGTCTGGGCCTTCATGGCTGCGCTACTCCGTGCAGTGGTTCGTGTTCGGGCATGGCAGGCGGATCAAACGTCCGCGCGCGCTTGAGTTCCGGGAACAGATACGCCCAGACGAGCGTGATGGCGATGGCCCCGACACCGCCGACGACGACCGCGCCGACCGGCCCGAGCAGCGATGCCATCAGCCCGCTTTCCGCCTCGCCCAGTTCATTCGATGCCGAAATCGTTAGCTGCGACACCGCGCTCACCCGCCCGCGCATCGCATCGGGGGTATGCAGCTGGATCAGCGAGGTGCGCACATAGACGGATACCATGTCCGCGCCCCCCGCGACGATCAGCGCGACCAGGCTGACCCAGAAGGACGTCGACAGGCCGAATGTCAGGATCGCCAGGCCGAACACCACCACCGACACCAGCATCTTGACGCCGACGTTGCTGGTCATCGGGCGGAAGGAGAAGAAGATCGCGGTCGTCGCCGCGCCGATCCCCATGCCCGCCGCCAGGAACCCCAGCCCGCTGGCGCCGACGTGCAGGATATCGCGGGCATAGATCGGCAGCAGCGCGGTCGCCCCCGCCAGCAGCACCGCGAACAGGTCCAGCGTGATCGCCGCCAGCACCAGCCGGTTGCGCCGCACGTAGGAAAAACCGTCGAGGATACGCTGCAACGGGCGGCGGTCCTTCTGCGCCGGCGGCTGTGGCACCGGGCCGATCAGGAACATCAGCCCCAGCGCGACCGCCAGCAGTGCGGAGATGGTGGCATAGGCGACGTCGGGGTGGATCGCGAACAGCAGCCCGCCGACACTCGGCCCCGCGATCGTCCCCGTTTGCCATGCGATCGAGGAGATCGCGATAGCGGTCGGCAGGCTCTCCTTGGGCACCAGATTGGGGGCGAGCGCGGAATAGGCCGGGCCGGCAAAGGCGCGCGCCACCCCCACCAGCACCGCAGCCAGGAACAGGAACGGCAGCGTCAACAGCCCCGCCCAGGTCAGGATGCCGAGCACCGCGGCATTGGCGACCAGCAGCGCCGTGGTGCCGCGGATGATCCAGCGCCGGTCGACGCTGTCGGCCACCAGCCCAACCAGCGGGGTCAGGACGAACAGGGGCACGAACTGTATCAGCCCGATCAGCCCCAGCATGAACGCGGCCTGCCGGATGTCCATCGTCGTGCGCGCGATGCCGTATACCTGCCATCCGATGATGATCGCCTGCGCGCTGATCGCGATCGTCCCGGAGAAGCGCGACAGCCAATAGGCGCGGAAGTTCGCGATCCGCAGCGGATGCACGGCGGGGGCGGGGGTCCGGTCCATCTGCCGCCGGCCTAGACCCGTGCCGAAACCCTTGCAAGTCGGTGGGGTTTGCAGTCTGCCGCGTGCCGCGACTATAGGCGCGCATCTCCCCAAGGAAACGAGGTTACGTCCATCGTGGCAAAAGCCCCCGCCCGCACCCAGCCAGCCGGCCCCGCAACGCCGCCAGCGGCCGATCCGACGAAGTCGAATCGCGAACGCCCCGCCGATCCGTCGCCCTATGCGGCGTCGAAGGAGGAGCTGCTGAAATTCTACGAGGACATGCTCCTCATCCGCCGGTTCGAGGAGAAGGCCGGGCAGCTGTACGGCCTGGGCCTGATCGGCGGCTTCTGCCACCTGTACATCGGGCAGGAAGCGGTCGCGGTCGGCCTGCAATCGGCGCTGACCGATAAGGATTCGGTCATCACCGGCTATCGCGACCACGGCCACATGCTGTTGTGCGGGATCCCGCCCAAGGACGTCATGGCCGAGTTGACGGGGCGCCAGGCCGGCATCTCGAAGGGCAAGGGCGGCTCGATGCACATGTTCAGTGTCGAGCATAAGTTCTACGGCGGCCACGGCATCGTCGGCGCGCAGGTGTCGCTCGGCGCCGGGCTGGCGTTCAGCCACAAGTACAATGGCGACGGCGGGGTGTGCCTGGCCTATTTCGGCGACGGCGCCGCCAACCAGGGGCAGGTGTACGAAAGCTTCAACATGGCCGAGCTGTGGAAGCTCCCGATCATCTTCGTGATCGAGAACAACCAATACGCCATGGGCACCAGCGTCAACCGCGCCTCGTCCGAGGACCAGCTGTATCGTCGCGGCGAAAGCTTCCGCATCCCCGGCCTGCAGATCGACGGCATGGACGTGCTGGCGGCCCGCGGCGCGGCGGAGGAGGCGCTGGCGTGGGTGCGCGCCGGCAAGGGGCCGATCATCCTGGAGATGAAGACCTATCGCTATCGCGGCCATTCGATGTCCGACCCGGCGAAATACCGCTCGCGCGACGAAGTTCAGGCGGTCCGCGACAAGTCCGACCCGATCGAGCATGTCAAGAAGCTGCTGATCGACGACCATGGCACCAAGGAAGACGAACTGAAGGCGATCGAGCAGACGATCCGCAAGCAGGTCAACGAAGCGGCCGATTTTGCCGAGAGCACGCCGGAGCCGGAGCCGGCGGAACTGTATACCGACGTTCTGGTGGAGAAGTACTGAGATGGCGATCGACATCAAGATGCCGGCGCTGTCGCCCACGATGGAGGAGGGCACGCTCGCCAAGTGGCTCGTCAAGGAAGGCGACACGGTGAAGTCCGGCGACATCATGGCCGAGATCGAGACCGACAAGGCCACGATGGAATTCGAGGCGGTCGACGAGGGCGTCGTCGCGAAGATCCTTGTCGCCGAGGGGACCGACGGCGTGAAAGTCGGCGAGGTCATCATGCAGCTCGCCGGTGAGGGTGAGGACGCGTCCGCCGCCGCTTCCGCCGCGACCAAGGACGATTCGCCTGCGCCCGAGGCCAAGGCGGACGAGAAGAAGCCCGACGCGGTCGAGGACTCGGCGCACCCGGCGCAGGAGAAGGTCGAAACCGGCGCGCGCCAGATGTTCGAGGCCGCGCGCCACGACGCTGAGGTGTCCGATCCCGCGATTCCGGCCGGCACCGAGATGGTCAAGCAGACGCTGCGCGAGGCGCTGCGCGATGCGATGGCCGAGGAAATGCGCGCCGACGAGCGCGTGTTCGTGATGGGCGAGGAAGTCGCGCAATATCAGGGTGCGTACAAGGTCACGCAGGGCCTGCTCGACGAATTCGGCGACAAGCGCGTCATCGACACGCCGATCACCGAATATGGCTTTGCGGGCGTCGGCACGGGCGCGGCGATGGGCGGGCTGCGCCCGATCGTCGAGTTCATGACCTTCAACTTCGCGATGCAGGCGATCGACCACATCATCAATTCGGCCGCGAAGACCAACTACATGTCGGGCGGTCAGATGCGCTGCCCGATCGTGTTCCGCGGCCCCAACGGCGCGGCCAGCCGCGTCGGCGCGCAGCATTCGCAGAATTACGGCCCGTGGTATGCCTCCGTTCCAGGGCTGATTGTGATCGCGCCCTATGACGCGGCCGATGCCAAGGGGTTGCTGAAGGCGGCGATCCGCACGCAGGATCCGGTCGTCTTTCTCGAAAACGAGCTGCTCTATGGCCGCACGTTCGAGGTGCCGAAGCTCGACGACTGGGTGCTGCCGATCGGCAAGGCGCGGATCATGCGCGAGGGCCGTGACGTGACGATCGTCAGCTATTCGATCGGTGTCGGGCTGGCGCTGGAGGCGGCAGACAAGCTGGCGGGCGAGGGGATCGAGGCGGAAGTCGTCGACCTGCGCACGCTGCGCCCGCTCGACAAGGCGACCGTGCTCAAGAGCCTGGCCAAGACCAACCGCCTGGTGGTGGTCGAGGAGGGCTGGCCGACCTGCTCGATCGCCTCGGAAATCGCGGCGATCGCGATGGAGGAGGGGTTCGACGACCTCGACGCGCCGGTGTTGCGCGTCACCAACGAGGACGTGCCGCTGCCCTATGCCGCCAACCTGGAGAAGCTGGCGCTGGTGTCGGCGGACAAGGTGATCGCGGCGGTGAAGAAGGTCTGCTACCGCTGACCGGCCCTGCGGCGTTCCGGCGCCGCGGATGACATGGCGCCCCGGCGGTCCGCACCGCCGGGGCGTCGTCATGTCATTCGGTGTACAGGTTGCAGGTCATCGGCGCTGCCTGCGGTGCCGGATTGGTGATCCCCGATTGCAGTTCGCGGCTGTCGCGCACGACGAACGATGCATTGGAGCTGAGCTTCGTCTTGGCGACAAACATCGCCGGGATCAGCGGGCGGTATTCATAGTTGATCTCGACATACATCACCGCCGACGCCGGCGGCGCGGTGATCCGCGCGCTTGCCGGCCCGACGCCCGGAAAGCCGTTCCCGGACACCCCCATCGTGTCGTTATATTGCGAATCCCAACCGGCACCGCGGCGCTTGCCCAGGCAACGCTGCCAGTGGATCCACTGTCCCCCGTCGCTGTTCTGCTCCAGGCTGGTCAGCGTCACGCGGGCCTGTTCGCCCAGGTTAAGCTGTGGCGTCTGCAGCCGCAGCCCCTGAAAGATGTCGTTGACGTCGACCTCGCGCAGCTGCTGCGTGCCCACGCTGGTATCCAGACCCACGCGCGAGGCATTGTCCGCCAGGCTCAGCGCCGCCTGGCTCAGCCGCATCTGCGTCACCGCATAGAAGGACAGGTCGGTTCCTGTCAGCCCCAGCGGCACCACGATCGGCAGCGCCAGCGCGAATTCCAGGAAGGCAACGCCGCTACGCGACCGCGACAGCCGGCGCAGCAGGCGGCGGGCGCGAAGCAGCCGCATCCGGGCGTGGCGGCGATCGATCAACTGCATATCTGCTGCACCGGGCTGACGGTCTGCGTGCCGAACGGCTGGTTCTTGAAGACCGTAGTGGACGATAGTGCGACATCGTTCGATATCACGCCGCGCATCGGGATCAGCGGGAATGGCTGGCTGTAGGCGACGTGCGCGGTATAGACCGTAATGTCGTTGGGGCCGCCGATCGTGCTGATCACCGGATCGGTATCCCAGATGCCGTTGTGGTTGACGTCGTCGAAACATTCGCCGGGATCGCGTAGATGATTGCCGTTGGCGTCAACGAACCGCTCGGGCGCGATTGCCGAAAAGCTGCTGTAGCTCTTCTGGTCATGCGTCACACTTGCCTGCGGCATCACCGCGCGCACCATCGCCGTCACCTTGTCGTGAATCGCGTCGACCGACGCCTGGGTGCCTCCCTCCAGCGTCAGGTCGCGGCCGGCGCGCTGCACCGCCCCGGTCAGCACCGACTGGACGTAGACCTGGAAACACAGATCGAACAGCGAGAACAGCATCAGCAGCATGACCGGCAGCAGCAGCGCGAACTCGATGATCGTCGCGCCGCGCCGGTCGCGCGCCAGCCGCGGAAACCCGCCCCTCACTTCGACACCCGCAGGCGCGCAATCTGTGTCGCGATGTTGCGGAACGAATCGTTGAGAGCACCGGCGTCGTTGGCCTGGAACGCCTTCCCCTCGTTGGCGCAGTTCGACAGCATCGTGTTCAGCGAGGTGCCGTAGGCGATCACCCAGACCGTCATTCCCTTGCGCTTGGCTTCGGTGCACAGCGCGCCCAGTCGATTGGCGACGATCGTGTTCTGATCGCTGTCGCTAGGCGTGCTGGCGGTGCTGGTGCGGCGGCGATCGAGCGCCGACAGGCCATAGGCGTCGTACACGCCGGCCCGCGTGTCCGTGCCACCGTCGGTCATGAAGATGATGTGGCGGTCGATGTCGCCGCCGTTGGGGGCGCTGGTGTTATCGCCGGCGAAGATGCCGCTCTTCGACAGCAGCCGCGCCCCCCACACGAAACCGATGTCGTGATAGGTGTACCCGCGCGGCTGGAGGCTGTTGAGATAGGTGTTCAGGTCGCTGCGCGTTATGCCGTTCAGGCGCCGCGCCGCCGTCGGGCAAGCGGCGTTGTCATAGTAATTCCACAGCCCCTGGGTGTTCGAATTCGACGGCCAGTCGGGATAGTACCAGTTGTTCATCCCCTTGCGGGTGTAGACCAGCCGGGGAAGGAACGGCTTCCACTGCGTTTCGGGGCGCGCCGGATCGGGCACCATGTCGATGTTCATGTCGTAAGCGTCTTCGGGGATCGACGGATAGGTCGTCTGCCGCACCGTCTGGCGTTCCTCGATGCACGCGTTTGCGGCGTTCCAGGTGACGGTGACATTGCCCTGCGTGTCGCTGAACATCGGATAGGTCACGACCCCGCCCACCACCGCCCCGTCGGTGCCGACCGCCTTGAACCCCGAAACCGGAAACTCGACAGGCTTGTAGATCCAGCTGTAGGTGGGGTTGGACGTCGTCGTGCAGTTCGTGGTGCAAGGCTTTTCCGTGCGAGTGCGGGTCTGGACGTAATTGTTCCAGACGCGCTTGGTGATCGTGCACAGTCCGCCGGAGAAGGAGGAGCTGTATTGCGTGCCGTTGATCGTCTGCGTCTGTTCGTACACCTTGGTAGTGCCGTCCTGACTGATCAGCTTCTCGACGGTCGGGCTGGAGAAATTCTCGTTTGCGGGCGTCGGGCACGATTCGCCGCGGGACGAGGACGTGGTGGTCACCACCGACCCGGACGTGTTCTTCCAACCGGAATAGCTGTTGTCGGTGGTGCGCGTGGTGCTACCGCCGGGGGTGCTGCCATTTTGTACGCGCGACTGATAGGTCCAACGGTCCACGAGCCATTCGGGCCGCAGCAGCGTACCGACGTTGACCGTGCTGGAATAAGGGACGAAGCCATAGCGCACCCGCGTCGTCGCGCGTTTCGCCGCCTCGATCGTGTCGTAGAAGCTGAGCACCGCTGTGCGCAGCCCGGCGATCTTGCTCACCGTATCGCCGGGGTTGGTGTCACCCATCGACCCGGTGGTGTCGAGGACGAACATGATGTCGAGGTTCGGGATCTCCAGTTTGGCCTGGCACGACACGTTCAGCGTGATCGGCCGGGCGCCGACCACCGCGCTCAGCGTCATCGGCACGGTCGTGGCCGCGACGCCGCGCACCTGCCCGTCCGACAGCACCGACGGGGTGAAGCTGGTCGTCTCTGCGCCGAACATGCCGTCGCGGAAGTTGTTGTTGAAGAATTCGTTGGCGCGCGCGGTCGAGGCACTGTCCAGCGTCTGGCCGGTCATGAACTTGCGCCCCGCCAGCGCGCCGGCGTCGCACGCCTGCTGCAACCGACTCTTGACGTAGTACAGCCGCGCCATGTCCATCGCCGAACCCGCCACCGCGATCAGCGGGATCAGGGCAAACGCCATGATCGCCAGCGTATTGGCAGCCTGGTTGCGGCCCAGGCGGCTCAGGAAACCGGCGGTCTGCGCCTTGCGGCCAAACAGGAACTGCAGCATGTCCTTCGTCGCGCCTCGCATCGTCAGCATGCCGCGATACGGGCTTCTGGATAACAATTGGTTTAGTGGCGCATGCCCTTGACGACCGAAGATCTTTTCCAGCCGGATGGCGTGGCCGAACGGGCGCTGGCGCTATCCTACGCCGATGGGCGCCATCGCGCGGCGCTCGAGTCGCTGCTCGCGCTCGACGATGCGTTGGCGCAGGTGCTGCGCACCACCACCACGCCGGCGGTCGGGCAATTGCGGCTGGCGTGGTGGCGCGAGGCACTGGCCGCGCTCGACCACGCACCGCCCCCCGCGCAACCGGTGCTGGAGCGGCTGGCCGCCCACCTGCTGCGCCATGACGTCACCGGCGCGATGCTGGTTCCGATCGTCCACGGCTGGGAGGTGCTGGTCGAGGAAGAGGTGCTGGGCGCCCCCGCGATCGCGCGCTATGCTGCGGGCCGCGCGCAGCTGTTCGTCGTCGCGGGCCGCCTGTGGGGCCACGCTGACGATCCCCGGCTGGACGCCGCCGGGCGGGGCTGGGCGCTGGCCGACCTGTCGCGCCACCTGAGCCGCCCGGATGACGCCGCGGAGGCGAAACGGCAGGCGCAAGCCGCCTTCGCCTCCGTCGCGGACGGCGCGCGCTGGCCCACCGCGCTGCGCAGCCTCGGCGCGCTGGCGCGGTCCGCACGGCTGGATCTGGATGGCCGCGATCCTGCGGGGCACCCGCGCCGTGCCGCGCGCCTGTTGTGGCATCGCCTGACCGGGCGTTGACGCTGGCGTCGCACGTCGCCTAGCCATTGGCGGTCGGGCAGGGGGCTATGGGCATGTGGCGTTATCTGGTGGGCGGTATCGGCGGCGTGGCGATGGTTGCCGGTGGCTGGCTGATGTGGAGCGGCGCGGCGCCATCGGCGCATGGCGTCACCGCTCTGTCCTCGCCGGCGATGGCCGCGACCACCGCGCCGGCGCCGCAGGATGCGCCCGCCGTGCTGCCCGAGGCGCCCGAGCGATCGCGCGAGCAGAAGCAGTTCGACCGCTATGACAAGGATCGCGACGCGCGGATCACGCGCGAGGAATATCTGGCGTCACGGCGCAAGGCGTTCGCGAAGCTCGATACCGACGGCGACGGGCGGCTGTCGTTCGACGAATGGTCGATCAAGACCCGCGAGCGCTTCGCCACCGCCGACCGCGATCGTTCCGGCACGCTGACCGCCGCCGAATTCGCCACCACCGCGTCCAAGCGCAAGGCGCCGCGCCCCGCCTGTCGCTGCCCCGAAGCGCCGCCGGTGGCTGACGACTAGAGCGGGATTCACCCTCAACCCCGTATCGAAGCACTGCCCTTCGACACGCCGTTTCGGCGTCGCGCAACGGCTCCGCCGGGCGAACGGAGGCGTCCGCCCAACCCCGGCGCCCCTCCGGCTTACGCCGCCAGCCACTCCGACAGCGCCGCGCGCGCGCGGTCGGTGTACATCTTCTTGCGATCGGCCTTCTTCGTGCGGCCCGGGATCGGCGGGAACAGCCCGAAATTGACGTTCATCGGCTGGTACGTCTCCGCCTCCGCCGCGCCGGTGATATGCGTCAGCAGCGCCCCAAGCGCGGTTTCCACCGGCGGCGGCGCCAACGTCCGCCCGGTCAGTTCCGCCGCGGCGAACCGCCCCGCGATCAGCCCGATCGACGCGCTTTCGATATAGCCTTCGCACCCCGTGATCTGCCCCGCGAAGCGCACATTGGGCCGCGAGCGCAGCCGTAGCGTGGCGTCGAGCAGTTCGGGGGAACGCAGGAAGGTGTTGCGGTGCAATCCGCCCAGCCGCGCGAATTCCGCCTTCTCCAGTCCGGGGATGGTGCGGAACAGCCGCACCTGCTCGGCATGTTTCAGCTTCGTCTGGAACCCGACGATGTTCCACAGCGTGCCGTGGGCATTGTCCTGGCGCAGCTGCACCGCGGCATAGGGCCAGCGTCCGGTGCGCGGATCGTCCAGCCCGACACCCTTCATCGGGCCGAAGCGCAATGTTTCCACCCCGCGTTCCGCCATTACCTCGATCGGCATGCAGCCTTCGAAATAGGGGACGTTCTCCCACTCACGATATTCGGTCTTCTCGCCGGCAATCAGCGCCGCGACGAAGGCGTGATACTGTTCCTTATCCAGCGGGCAGTTGATGTAATCGGTGCCGTCGCCCTTGCCCCAGCGCGACTGGAACCAGGTGACGTCCATGTCGATCGTGTCGCGGTGGACGATCGGCGCGATCGCATCGAAGAAGGCGAGCGCGTCCTTGCCGGTTTCCTGCGCGATACTGTCGGACAGCGCCGGCGCGGTCAGCGGCCCGGTCGCGATGATCGCCGGCCCCTCCGGCAGCGTGTCGATCCGCTCCCGCACGATCGTGATATTCGGATGGTCGGCGATCGCGGCGGTGACCCCCGCCGAAAAGCCGTCGCGATCCACCGCCAGCGCGCTGCCCGCGGGCACGCGATGCCGGTCGCCCTCGCGCATGATGAGCGAGCCGAGCGCCCTCATCTCCTGATGCAGCAGGCCCACCGCATTGCTGTCCGCGTCGTCGGACCGGAAGCTGTTCGAACACACCAGTTCGGCCAGGCTGTCGCCGTGATGCGCCGGCGTCATCTCGCCCGCCCCGCGCATTTCCGACAGCCGCACCGTCAGCCCCGCCTCCGCCAGCTGCCAAGCGGCCTCCGAACCGGCGAGCCCGCCGCCGATCACCTGAATGTCATATGTCATCCGCGCGGCTCTACGGCGCGGCCGGGATGCGGGCAACCGCGGCGGCCCGGTGGTCTTCCTTTATGCGCCAGCCTCCCCATGTCGGATCGATGACGATCTATACCATCGGCTACGAAGCCACCACGATGGCCGAGTTCATCGCCGCGCTGCACCGCGCGGGCGTGCGGCGCGTCATCGACGTGCGCGCACTGCCGCTGTCGCGCCGCCCCGGCTTCTCCAAGTCCACGCTCGCCGCCTCGCTGGCGGAGGCCGGGATCGGCTACGTCCACCTCAAGGCCCTCGGCACCCCCAAGCGCGGCCGCGACGCGGCGAAGAAGGGCGACGTGGCGACGCTGACGCAAGTGTACGATGCGCAGCTGGAGCTGCCCGAAGCGCAGGCGCAGGCCGCGCAGATGCTGGCGCTGGCCGACGAAATGCCCAGCGTACTGCTCTGCTACGAATGCGACCCGTGCCACTGCCACCGGACGTTGCTGTTGCAGGCGGTGGGCGAGGGCCGGGAGGTCGTCGACCTCTACGCCTGACCGGCAGCAAACGTCATCCCGGCGAAAGCTGCGATCTCCCGCGATAGCGCACGACCACCGCAGAAGGCCCCAACCTAGGCTGGAGTGCCGCCCTTACCCCGCCACCGGCAACCGCACCGTACCGTCAGCGTCGCGCATCAGCGGGCCGTAGGCGATCGCAGTTTCCAACAGCATCGGCGCGTAGAGGTGCGGGAACAGCTGACCGCCGCGCGACGGTTGCCAGCGGATCGCGTCGCCATGCGCAGCCAGGTCCACCGCCACGACGTGCAGGTCGTGCTGCCCGGCGAAATGCTTGTCGACCGTCTCGGTCAACTGCGCGGCGGTGGACAAATGGATGTAGCCGTCCGCGACGTCGATCGGAGCGCCCCTGAAGGTGCCGTCGCGCTGCAACGCCGCCATCTGCTCGGCCGTCAGCACCTTGTACGCGGTCAGCGGGCGTTCGGCGGCAGTCACTGCCCGTCCTCAGGCCCGGCGGCGGCGTCGTCGCCGATCGTCGCGCCGTCGTCGGGTGCGGTCAGCGTGTCGCCGGTCAGTTCCTGCGCCACCAGTTCCTCGGCCGCATCCTCGGGTTCCGGCTCCTCGTCGATCCGCGCGGCGGACACGACATGTTCGTCGTTGGCGACGTTGAACAGCCGCACGCCGGCCGAGCCGCGGCCGATCACGCGCAGCGAGGCGAGCGGCATGCGGATCATCTTCGCCTGATCCGTGACGAGCATCAACTGCTCCGCCTTGGTCGACGGGAAGCTGGCGACGACAGGGCCGTTACGCGCGATATTGTCGATATTGGTGATGCCCTGCCCACCACGCCCGGTGCGGCGATATTCGTAGGCGGAACTGATCTTGCCATAACCGTTGGCGCAGACCGTCAGGATGAACTGCTCGCGCGCGCGCAGCCGCTCGAAATCGAGCGCGTCCATCGTCAACTCGCCGTCGCGTTCCTTCCAGGGGGCGTTGCGCAGATAGGTTTCGCGCAATTCGGCGTCGGCATCGACGCGGTGCAGCACCGACAGCGAGATCACCTCGTCCCCGCCCTTCAGCGCGATGCCGCGCACGCCGGTGGAATTGCGGCTCTGGAATTCGCGCACCTCGTCCGCGGCGAAGCGGATCGCCTTGCCGCTGCGCGTCGCCAGCAGCACGTCGTCGCCCTCGTCCAGCAGCGCGACGCCGATCAGCCGGTCGTCGGCGTCCTCGCCTTCGAACTTCATCGCGATCTTGCCGTTCGACGGCACGTTGGTGAACGCATCCATGCTGTTGCGCCGCACCGATCCCTTGGCGGTGGCGAACATGACGTGCAGCTTGCCCCAGTCGGCCTCGTCTTCCGGCAGCGGCAGGACGGTGGAGATCGTCTCCCCCTGTTCCAGCGGCAAGAGGTTGATCATCGGCCGCCCGCGCGTCGCCGGCCCGCCTTCGGGCAGGCGCCACACCTTCATGCGGTACACCCGGCCCAGGGTGGAGAAGAACAGCACCGGCGTGTGCGTCGAAGTGACGAACAGCTTGGTGACCACGTCCTCGTCCTTGGTCGCCATCGCGCTGCGGCCCTTGCCGCCGCGCGCCTGCGCACGAAAGGCGTCGAGCGGGGTGCGCTTGATGTAGCCGGCCATGGTCACCGTGACGACCATGTCCTCGCGCTCGATCAGATCCTCGTCGTCGATGCCGTCCGCCGCGGCGGCGATCTCGGTGCGGCGCGGCGTCGCGAACTGTTCGCGCACGTCGCGGAATTCCTGCCGCATCACCGCGTACAGTTTCACGCGGTCGGACAGGATCGCCAGCAATTCGGCGATCGAATCGGCCAGCGTCTTCAATTCCTCGCCGATCTCGTCGCGGCCCAGCGCGGTCAGGCGGTGCAGGCGCAGATCCAGGATCGCACGCACCTGAATCTCGCTCAGGCGATAGGTGTCGCCGTCATGGTCGGTCTCCAGCGCCTCGACCAGCCGCAGATAGCCGGCGATCTCCGCCACCGGCCATTCGCGCGCCAGCAGCTTCGCGCGCGCCTCCGCCGGGCTGGCGGAACCGCGGATCATCCGCACCACCTCGTCCAGGTTGGTGACCGCGATCACCAGCCCCAGCAATATATGCGCCCGCTCGCGCGCCTTGTTCAGCTCGAACTTGGAACGCCGCGTGATGACCTGTTCGCGGAAGGTGACGAACGCGGCGATGATATCGCGCAGGTTCAGCAGTTCGGGGCGCCCGCCGCGGATCGCCAGCATGTTCGCGGGGAACGATCCTTGCGCCGGGGTGTGGCGCCACAGCTGGTTCAGCACCACCTCCGGCGTCGCTTCGCGCTTCAGGTCGATGACGATCCGCACGCCTTCGCGGTTCGATTCGTCGCGAATGTCGCTGACGCCCTCGATGCGCTTGTCCTTGGCGGCCTCGGCAATCTTCTCGACCAGCGCATTCTTGCCCTGCTGGTACGGGATTTCCGTGAGGACGATCGACGTGCGGTCGCCGCGCCCCGTCTCGATCAGGTGGCGGCTGCGCACGATCACCGATCCGCGCCCGGTTTCATAGGCGGAGCGCGCACCCGCGCGGCCCAGGATGATCGCGCCGGTCGGGAAATCCGGACCGGGGACGATCTCCATCAGTTCCTCGGTCGTGATCGCGCCATTGTCGAGGTACGCAAGGCACGCATCCACCACCTCGCCCAGATTGTGCGGCGGGATGTTGGTGGCCATGCCGACCGCGATGCCGCCCGCGCCGTTGACCAGCAGGTTCGGGAAGCGTGCCGGCAGCACCTGCGGCTCGCGTTCGGAACCGTCGTAGTTCGGCTGGAAATCGACGGTGTCCTTGTCGAGATCCTCCAGCAGGAAATTCGCCGCCTTGGCCAGCCGCGCCTCGGTATAGCGCATCGCGGCGGGCGGATCGGGGTCCATCGAACCGAAGTTGCCCTGGCCGTCGATCAACGGCACGCGCATCGACCAGTCCTGTGTCATGCGCGCCAATGCATCGTAGATCGCGGTGTCGCCGTGCGGGTGGTATTTACCGATCACGTCACCGACGATGCGCGCCGACTTGCGAAAGGGACGGTTGTAGAAGAAGCCGCTTTCGTTGGCGGAAAACAGGATGCGCCGGTGCACCGGCTTCAGCCCGTCGCGCACGTCGGGCAGCGCGCGTGCGACGATCACGCTCATCGCGTAATCCAGGTAACTGGTCTTCATCTCCTCGACGATGGAGATGGGGGCGATATCGGAAGGGTCCGCCACGGCGGTTTCGTCGCTCAACGCTTCGCTTTCGTGTGTGTCAGGTAATCGTACTGCACTAGCGGGGCGTTGCGGCGATGGCCACCCCCGCGCGCGGCGCGTGCGCGGGGGTGGCCCGGGCCGGGATTACTTCCGGCAGGCGGCCTTCGCGGCGTTGCCGGGCTTGCGGCAATCGTAGGTGACGGTCTTGCCCGTGGAAGTCCTGGTCGTGACCATATGGCCCCCCGGCGCGGGGCGGGTCGTGGCGGCCGCGGTGCGGGTCATCACGGTCGCCTTCTTCGCGCCGGTCGGGCTGGTCGTGGTGGTCGTCCGCTGGTGCTGCACGACATGCGCCGCGGCCGGCTTTGCCGGCGTCGTCGCGGCGACCGCCGCACCAGCGGACATCAGCGCGCCGGCGGTGAGAATCGCGAACGGAAGGTTCCTGGTCATCGCATCTGCTCCTGTCAGGGCACCCCTCTCATGGGGATGCCGTGGGGAAGCGTTATCGGCCGCGCCGGTGTTGGCCGCGATGGCCGCGACATGACCGATCGGTCATGTCGGTCAGGCGGGGATCTCCGCGCCGTCCCACGCGAAATGCCGCCCGCTGTCGGTCGGCTTCAACCCGTCGATCACGTCCAGCAGCTGCACCGCCGCGCGGTCGGGCCGGAACAGGTCGCGGCCGGATTGCTGGAACGGCTTCGACAGCCGCGTATCGACCGTGCCGGGGTGTAGCGCCACCACGATGCCGCGGTCGTTGCGGCGCTTGTCCTCGATCGACAGCGTGCGGACCAGCTGGTTCAGCGCCGCCTTCGCCGCGCGATAGCCGTACCAGCCGCCCAGCCGGTTGTCGCCGATGCTGCCGACGCGCGCGGACAGCACCGCGAACACCGACCGCCCGGTACGCGGCATGATCGGCAGGAAATGCTTGGCGACGATCGCCGGGCCGATCGCATTGACCGCATATTGCTCCGCCAGCCATGCCGGATCCAGCTCGCGGATCGACTTTTCCGGCCCGCACCCGTCACGGTGCAGCATCCCGGTGGCGACGATCACCAGCTCGGGCGTACCGACCCGCGCGGCCGCGGCGGCGATCGTCGCCTCGTCGGTCAGGTCCAGGTCGGGGCGCGACAGCCGCACGACGTCGGCGTCTTCCTCCGCCAGCGCATTGGCCAGCGCCGCGCCGATCCCGCCCGACGCGCCGATCACCACCGCGCGCATCACGCCGTCCGCCCGAACGTCCAGCGCGCGTCGTCGCTCGCCCCCGCATCGAAGCGATAGCCGTCGGTGTCGAACCCCTTCATCGCATCGATATCGGTCACGTGATGCTCGACCATCCAGCGCGCCATCATCCCGCGCGCCTTCTTGGCGTGGAAACTGATGAAGCGCCCGTCCGCCTCGCGGAAATCGACCGCGACCACGCGGATGCCGGCGGGCAGCTTGCCCTCGACCGCGTCCCAATATTCCTGGCTGGCCAGGTTCAGGACCGTGCCCGTTCCCTCCGCCGCGACGTCGTGCGCCAGCGCGTCGGCAATGCGCGTGCCCCACCAGTCGGTCAGCTTCCGGTGCCGCGGCGCCCAGCGCGTCCCCATCTCCAGCCGATAGGGCCGCATCCCGTCCAGCGGCCGCAACAGCCCGTACAGCCCGGACAACAGCCGCAGGTGATGCTGCGCAAAGCGTACCGCCGGTTCGTCCAGCGACGCGGCGTCCAGCCCGGTGTAGACGTCGCCGTCAAACGTATAGAGCGCCGGCCGCTCCTCCGCATCGTCGAAGTCGCGGAACCGGTCGGCGTTGAGCTTCGCCAGCGCGGGGGAAATCTTCATCAGCTCGGACAGTCGCTTCTGCGTCAGGTGCGACGCTGCCTTCGCCAGCGTCGCCGCCTCGTCCGCGAACCGCGCGGGGGTGGCGGGGAAGGG
>NZ_LSJO01000479.1:0-11329 GCF_001556735.1 Sphingomonas sp. CCH9-F2
TGCTTCCGGCAACGACAGCTCAGAATTGACTTGCGACCAGCGCGATTAGACGACGTATGATAATATCACCGTCGCTCGCCTCTGCTGGTGCGCGACAGGATGAAACCCATGCCCTGGAAGTCGCCGCGGAGCGTCACGTCGACGCCGTGATTCATCCAATAGGCGCCGGTCGCGCTGGCGGGGATGGTGGCGGGCAGGGGGGTGCCCTCCATCGTCTCGATCCGGTAGGTCGCCTCCGCGTCCAGCCCGGCGAGGTTGATCGTCGGCATCACGTCCAGCTTGTGCGTCGATCCCACCAGCGTGAACAGCGCCGCCTGCGACCGGTCGGCGGCGACGTACAGGTTGGTCCAGCGCGGATCGGCGCGGCTTTCGCGGTTAAGCCGGTACAGCGATCCGCGCTGCACCGTCTCGCGGATGCGCTTGTACGCGGCGACGTAATAGCGCGCGGTCTCCACCTCCGCCGGGGTCCATTTGTTGAGGTTGGTGCCGATCCCCAGCCCGCCCTGCATCGCCGACAGGAAACGGAACGGGAGCGTCGTCTGGCGCTGGTTCACCCAATTCGGGCTGTCGGTGACCCATGCCATCATCGTGGCGGGGGCATAGGCCTGCGTATAGCCGTCCTGGATCAGCAGTCGGTCATAGGGATCGGTGTTGTCGGACGGCCACATCTGGTCGGTGCGCGCCATGATGCCCAGGTCGACCCGCCCGCCGCCGCCGGAACAGCTTTCGATCTCCACCCGCGGATGCCGGCGCCGCAGCTCGTCGATGATCCAGTAGAGATTGCGGACATAGGCGACGTAGATCGTCTGCTGTTCCGCAACGTCCGCGTCGGGCCAGCCGGGTTCGGACCAGTTGCGGTTATAGTCCCACTTCAGGAACGCGATGTCGTTCTGCGTCAGCAGGTCGTCCAGCACCTTGAGCACATGGTCGCGCACGTCGGTGCGCGCCAGGTTCAGCACCAGCTGGTTGCGCCCCTCCGTCCGCGGGCGGCCCTTGAACTGCATCGCCCAGTCGGGATGCGCGCGGAACAGGTCGCTGTCGGGATTGATCATCTCCGGTTCGACCCACAGGCCGAAGTCCATGCCGAGCGAGCGGACCTTCTGGATCAGCGGACCCAGCCCGCGCGGGAACTTGGCCGGGTTGACGGTCCAGTCGCCCAGCCCCGCCTTGTCGTTGTTGCGCGCGCCGAACCAGCCGTCGTCCATCACGAACCGTTCGACACCCAACGCCGCGGCGCGCTCGGCCAGCACCATCTGCCCGGCCTCGTTCACGTCAAAATAGGTCGCTTCCCAGCTGTTATACAGCACCTTGCGCAGCGCCGGCCGGTCGCCGTCGCCGTGCGGCAGGATATGGTCGCGCTGGAACCGGTGGAACAGCCGGCTGGCGCCGCCCTTCCCCTCATCCGAATAGCCGACGTACATGACGGGCGTATCGAGCTGCGCGCCGGGGCGCAGGCGATAGGCGAAGTCGAACGGATTGTACCCGCCGGTGATGCGGATGCGCCCGGTCACGTCCTGATCGAAGGTCATCCGCCACGATCCGCTCCACGCCAGCGCGCCGATCCAGGCCGGGCCGTGATCCTCGGTGGTGGCATCGCGCGACACCATGAACCACGGGTTGTTCTGGCTGCCGGTCGAGCCGCGGCGGCTTTCGAGGACGGTCGACCCGGCGACCAGCGGGCGGTGCTGGAGCGTCCATTCCGCCGCCCAGCGCCCGGTCGAATAATGCAGCTGATAGTCATAGGCGACCGGCAGCGTCAGCCCGGCCCCCGCCGCCTGATCGATGCGTACATCGTCGGCCCCGCGATTCTCGATCCGCGCCGAGCGCGCCAGCACGCCGGTGCCGCGATCGATCGTGTAGGTCAGCGTGACGAACACCGGCCGGTCGAGATCCGACAGCGTCACGCGGATCGTATCGCCGTCGATCTGGTGGCTGCGATAATGCAGGACGAGGTCGCGGTTGCCGTCCGGCCAGGTGATCTTCAGCGCGGGCTCGGCATACAGCCCGCCGCCCTGGCCGGCATATTCCTGCGGCACGACATTGGCGGCGACGTCGAATCCGCTCAGCCCCGACAGTTCGGGCGCGGCGAGGGGCGCGCGGTCGGGCAGGCGGCGGCCCCAATAGACCGACTGGAGAATCCCTTGCGCATTCACCTTGAACGCATAGGTCACCTCACCGCCGTCGAGGCGGAACATCTGCCTCGTCGCATCGAAGCTGGCCTGCGCCCAGGCGATGCCCGGCCACATTACAGCGACCAGCCCCGTCACCCACCGATTGATCCGCATTTCGACCCCGTCACGCCATTGTCAACGATCCGCAGGATAAATCATATATATTCGCGGATGGGAAGGGTCGCCGTGGTCACCCGTCGCCGCGCAGGCGGTAGCCGACGCCCAGTTCGTTGGCGATCACGCTGCCGACCGGGTCGGGGGCTTCCAGCTTCTGGCGCAGGTTGCGGATGACGATGCGCAGATATTCGATCCGCGCATCCTCGTCCCCGCCCCAGCACGACGCCAGCAGCCGGTCGTGGGTGACGATCCGGCCGATGTGGCGGGTCAGCAACGCCAGCACGTCATGTTCCTTGCGCGTCAGGTGCACCTCTGTGCCGCCGCGCGTCACGATCCGCCGGTCGAGATCGATCGCCAGATCGCCGCGCACCACGACCTTGCCCGCCGCCGCCTCCGCCGCCGGGCCGCGATGGCGCAGCGCGACGCGCAGGCGGGCGAGCAGCTCCTCGGTATCGAACGGCTTGGTGACGTAATCCTCCGCCCCCAGATCGAGCGCGGTGACCTTTTCCTCCACCGCCTCGCGCGCGGAAACGATCAGGATCACCGCGTCGCCCTGCTTGCGCAGCAGCGGGATGATGCCCAGCCCGTCGCGGTCGGGCAGGCCGAGGTCGAGCAGGATCGCATCGGGGCGCTCGGCCGCCGCCAGCCGCAGCGCGTCGCCGGCCGTGCCGGCCTCGACTACCTCATGCCCTGCGCGCAGCAGCGTGTTGCGCAGCAGGCGGCGGATCGCGGCTTCGTCATCGACGACAAGGATCCTGGCATGCATCAGGCGGGGTTTCCGGTGGAGGGATCGCGCACGATCAGCGCGGGGGGAAAGGCGAGGGTGAAGCAGGCGCCCCCGCCCCCGGCGTCATCTTCGGAGCGGTTGGCGGCCTCCACCGTCATGCCCATGGCGTCCGCGAACGCCTTGACGATGGCAAGGCCAAGCCCGGTGCCGCCGACGGCGCGGTCGGACCCGGCGAGGCGGGTGAAGGTTTCGAACACCGCGGCTTCCTGCCCCGGCGGGAGGCCGGGGCCGCGATCGAGCACGGACAGCCGCACCTCGCCGAAGCGGTTGCGCCCCTCGATCACGATCTCGCTGCCCGGATCGCCGTAGCGCCCGGCGTTGTCGAGCAGGTTGAGCAGGCAATGGTGCAGCAGCTGCGGATCGACGCGCACCAGCGGCAGGTCGGGCGGGACGTCGAGCCGGACGGCATGCCCCTCCAGCGCGCGGCGGGCGTCGTGCGCGGCGCCGGTGACCGCGTCGCTGAGGTCGGTCGCCTCGACGTTGAGGCGGATCGCCCCGGCTTCGATCCGCGCCATGTCGAGCAGGTTGGACACGAAGCGGTTGAGCCGCGCCGATTCGGCGCGGATCGTCGCGATCAGTTCGGGCGTGGCGCCGCCGGGCAGCTGGTCCGCCGCGGCGATGACCGCGGTGAGCGGGGTGCGCAGGTCGTGGCTGACCGAGGAGAGCAGCGCGGCGCGCAGCCGGTCGCGGGTGCGCACCGCATCGACGTCGCGCATCTCCGTCTGCAGCCGCAGCCGTTCGAGGACGAGCGCCGACTGGTCGATCAGGCTGCTGAGCAGCGGCAGCTGATCGGCGCGGACCGGATCGCCGGCACTGTCGCTGGCGACGCCCAGCACCGCCAGGATGCGCTCGCCCGCCTTCAGCGGCTGGAACAGCCATTCCGAGGCGGCGAGCGTCCCCGAACCCTTGCCGGCGGGCTGGCCGGTGTCGAGTGTCCAGCCCGCCGCCGCGGCGTCGACCGTGTCGAGCCGGTAGGCCGGATCGCTGGCGGCGATGATCCCCAGATGCGTGTCGGCGGTGGGGCCGAGCAGGATCGCCTGCACCCCCAGCAGACGGCGCACGTCGTCGCAGATCATCTGCGCCGCGCGATCGGTGTCGGTGACGCCCGCGATCTGGCGCAGGAAGCCGGCCAGTGTGGCGTTGGTGCGCGCGCTGGCGGCGGCGAGGTCGGCCTGCGCGCGGACCCGGGCGGTCAGCTGGCTGGTCGCGATCGCGATGCCCATCAGCACGAAGACCGAGACGATGTTCTCCGGATTGTTGATGCTGAGCGTGCCGACCGGCGGCAGGAAGAAGAAATTGTACGCCAGGCTGGACGCGAAGCCGGCGTACAGGCCGGTGCGCAGCCCGTAGAGGCTGGCCGCGGCCATGACCGGCAACAGATACAGCAGCGCGACATTGCCGAGATCGAGGACGTGGAACAGCGCGCTGGCCGCCGCGGTCACGCCCGCGACCATCGCGCTGGTCACGGCATAGCCGGCGGGGGTGCCCCAATGGCCCGGACGCCGCGCGCCGCGCTGGCCCGGGGCCGCGCCCGCCGGCACCGGCAGCACGTGGACGGTGACGTCGGGAGTGTCGCGGATCAGCCGGTCGACCACCGAGCCGTGGCGCAGTTCGAACCAGCGCGACCGGTGCGACTTGCCCAGCACCAGCTGGGTGGCACGCGAGTCGGCGAGGAAGCTCTGGATCCCCTCCACCACCGTCGGCGCGGGCACGGTGGCGACCGCGCCGCCCAGCTGCGTCGCCAGCGTCATCGCGGCGGCGACGCTGGCATGCTGCGCATCGGTGAAGTGCGCGGCGCGCGGGGTTTCGACGAACAGCGTCGTCCACGGCCCGCGCAGCCCGTCGGCGATCCGCTTGGCCGCGCGGATCAGCCCGTCGGCGCCGGGCAGCTCGCTGATCGCCACGACGATCCGGTCGCCGCCCGCCCAGGTGCCGCCCAGCCCCAGCGCACGCACGTCGTCCAGCATCCGCGCATCGACCGCCTGCGCGGCGCGGCGCAGCGCCAGTTCGCGCAGCGCCGACAGGTTCGAGCGCGAGAAGAAATGCCCCAGCGCGCGGGTCGCTTCCTGCGGCAGATAGACCTTGCCCGCCTTCAGCCGCTCGATCAGCTCGTCCGGGGGGATATCGACCACCTCGATCTCGGCGGCTTCCAGGATGCTGTCGGGCACGGTTTCGCGCACGCGCACGCGGGTGAAGCTGGCAACGACGTCGTTGAGGCTTTCGACATGCTGGATGTTGACCGTCGAATAGACGTCGATCCCCGCCGCCAGCAGCTCCTCGATATCCTGGTAGCGTTTGGCGTGGCGGCCGCCGGGGGCATTGGTGTGCGCCAGTTCGTCGACCAGCACGAGCCGCGGCGCGCGCGCCAGGATCGCGTCGAGATCCATGTCATGGAGCGTGCGCCCCTCATAGGAGACGGCGCGGCGGGGGATCACCTCATGCCCGCGGATCAGCGCCTCGGTTTCGGCGCGGCCATGCGTCTCGACCACGCCGATGACGACGTCGACCCCGTCGCGCCGCCGCGCCGCGCCTTCGGACAGCATCTCATAGGTCTTGCCGACGCCGGGGGCGGCGCCGAGGAAGATCTTGAGCCGGCCGGTGCCCTCCTGCGCGGTGGTGCGCAGCAGGGCGTCGGGATCGGGCCGTCCGCTGGCGGGGGCGGGCATCAGCGCGCCATGGCGTCCAGCGCGCGGTTGAGCGCCAGCACGTTGACATGGGGATCGCCCAGCAGCGGCGCGCTGGTCTGCCGTTCGACCAGCGCGGTCACGCGGCCGAGCGGCAGGCCGCGCACCCGCGCGACGCGCGGCGCCTGCGCCAGCGCGGCGGCGGGCGACAGGTCGGGGTCGAGCCCCGATCCGCTGGCGGTGACCAGGTCGGCGGGCAGCGCGCCCGCGACCCCCGCCGCCCGGTAGCGCGCGACGTCGGCAGCGACGCGATCCGTCAGCGGCCGCGCGGCGGGGCCGAGGTTCGACCCCGACGAGGCGAGCCCGTCATAGCCCTTGCCCGCCGCGGACGGCCGGGTATCGAAATAGCGATCGCTGACGAACGCCTGCCCGACGACGGTCGAGCCGATCACGTGGCCCGCGCCGTCGCGCACCAGGCTGCCGTTGGCCTGCACCGGGAACAACGCCTGCCCGATGCCGGTCATCGCCAGCGGATAGCCCAGCCCGAGCAGCGCGGCGAACAGCAGCGCCATGACGATCGCGGGTCGCAGTGCGGAGGTGATGTCCTTGCCCATCTGTATGTTCCTTACGCCAGGCCGAGGCCACCGACGAGCATGTCGATGAGCTTGATGCCGATGAACGGTGCGACGAGGCCGCCGAGGCCGTAGATCGCGAGGTTGCGCGCCAGCAGCGGCCCCGCCGCCATCGGGGAGTAGGCGACGCCGCGCAGCGCCAGCGGGACCAGCAGCGGGATGATGATCGCGTTGAAGATGATCGCGCTGAGGATCGCCGATTGCGGCGAGGCCAGCCCCATGACGTTGAGGACGCCCAGCCCCGGATAGAGCGCGACAAACATCGCCGGGATGATCGCGAAATATTTGGCGACGTCGTTGGCGACCGAGAAGGTGGTCAGCGCGCCGCGCGTCATCAGCAGCTGCTTGCCCAGTCCGACGATCTCGATCAGCTTGGTCGGGTCGCTGTCCAGATCGACCATGTTCCCCGCCTCGCGCGCGGCCTGGGTGCCGGTGTTCATCGCGACGCCGACATCGGCCTGCGCCAGCGCGGGGGCGTCGTTGGTGCCGTCGCCGCACATCGCCACCAGCCGCCCGCCGCCCTGTTCGCGCCGGATCAGCGCCAGCTTGTCCTCGGGCGTGGCCTGCGCCAGGAAATCGTCGACCCCCGCCTCGGCCGCGATCGCCGCGGCGGTCAGCGGGTTGTCGCCGGTGATCATCACGGTGCGGATGCCCATGGTGCGCAATTCGCCGAACCGTTCGCGGATGCCGGCCTTCACCACGTCCTTGAGGAAGATCGCGCCCAGCAGCCGCCCGTCGCGCGCCACCGCCAGCGGCGTGCCGCCGGCGCGGGCGATCTCGTCGGTGATGCGGCGCAGCTCGGTCGCCGCCGCGGTCAGCCCCGATCCTTCGTTGGCGCGCAGGATCGAATCGACCGCGCCCTTCTGGATCAGCGTGTCGCCGAACCGGATCCCCGACACGCGGGTCTGCGCGGTGAAGGGGATGATCTCCGCCCCGTCGGGCATCGCGCGATCGAGATGGAACCGCTCGCGCGCCAGGACGACGATCGAGCGCCCCTCCGGCGTTTCGTCCGCCACGCTGGCGAGCAGCGCGGCCTCGGCCAGCTCCGCCTCGCTCGCGCCGCCGACCGGGCGGAACTCGCTCGCCTGCCGGTCGCCGACCGTGATCGTGCCGGTCTTGTCGAGCAGCAGCACGTCGATATCGCCCGCCGCCTCCACCGCGCGCCCCGACTTGGCCAGGACGTTGAACCGCACCAGCCGGTCCATCCCCGCGATGCCGATCGCCGACAGCAGCGCCGCGATCGTGGTGGGGATCAGCGTGATGAGCAATGCCGCCAGGATCGCGACCGGGATGCTGCCGCCGGCATAAGCGGCAAAGCCCGGGATGGTGCCGACCGCGATCAGGAAGATGATCGTCAGCCCGACCAGCAGCAGCGTCAGCGCAATCTCGTTCGGGGTCTTCTGTCGCTCGGCGCCCTCGACCAGCGCGATCATGCGGTCGAGGAAGCCGTGGCCAGGCTCCACCGTCACCTTGACGCGGATTTCATCGGAGATGACGCGCGTGCCAGCGGTGACGGCGGAACGGTCGCCGCCCGCCTCGCGGATCACCGGCGCGCTTTCGCCGGTGATCGCCGCTTCGTTGACGGAGGCGACGCCCGACACGACGTCGCCGTCCGACGGGATCAGGTCGCCGGTTTCGACCAGCACCACGTCGCCGACCTTCAGCTGGCTGGCGGGCACGGTGTCGAAGGCGCGGCCGTCGCCCGTCAGCCGCTTGGCGGTCAGTTCCGCCTTGGTGGCGCGCAGCGAGGCGGCCTGCGCCTTGCCGCGCCCTTCCGCCAGCGCCTCGGCAAAGGTGCCGAACAGCACGGTCAGCCACAGCCACGCCGCCAGTTGCAGCTTGAAGCCGAAGGCCAGCGGATCGTGGCCGACGACCAGCAGGACGGTCATCAGCGCCGCCACCGCGGCGGTGACGAACATCACCGGGTTGCGCACCAGCTCCGCCGGGTTGAGTTTCACGAACGATGCCTTGATCGCCGGCATGACGAGGTCGGCGGTGAACAGGCTCTTGGTCTGGGAATGTGCCATGGTGGCCCCCGGTCAGAACAGCTGGCCGCGGATCATCGCGAGATGATCGGCGATGGGACCGAGCGCGAGGCTCGGCAGGAAGGTGAGGCCGCCCAGGATCAGGATGATCCCGATCAGCAGGCCGACCCACAGCCCGCCGGTGGTCGGGAACGACCCGGCACCTTCGGGCGTGTATTTCTTCGCCGCGAGGCTGCCCGCGATCGCCAGCATCGGCACGATGACGAAGAACCGCCCGACCCACATCGCGACGCCCAGAAGGCCGTCGTAATAAGGGGTGCTGGCGGTCAGCCCGGCGAAGGCGGAGCCGTTGTTGGCGACCGCGCTGGTGAAGGCGTACAGGATTTCGCTGAAGCCGTGCGGCCCCTTGTTGAGCGGGCCGGCCAGCCCCTGTTGCAGCACCGACGACAGCGCGGTCAGCCCCAGGATCATCAGCGGCAGCACCGCGATCGCCAGCACCGCCAGCTTCACCTCGCGTGCCTCGATCTTCTTGCCGACATATTCGGGGGTGCGCCCGACCATCAGCCCGGCGACGAACACCGCCAGGATCGCGAACAGCAGGAAGCCGTAGATGCCTGCGCCCACGCCGCCGACGACGATTTCGCCCAGCTGCATGTTGAACAGCGGCACAAGCCCGCCGAGCGCGGTGAAGCTGTCGTGCATCGCATTGACCGCGCCGCACGACGCCGCGGTGGTGACGACCGAGAACAGCGCGGAGGCGGCGATGCCGAAGCGCACCTCCTTGCCCTCCATATTGCCGCCCGCGACGCCGAGCTGGTGGAGCGCCGGATTGCCCGCCGCTTCCGCCCAGTAGCTGACGGTGACGCCGGCCAGGAACAGGATCATCATCGCCGACAGGATCGCCCAGCCCTGGCGCGTGTTGCCCACCGCCTTGCCGAACGTCCACGTCAGCCCCGCGCCGATCGCGAAGATCGACAGCATCTGGATGAGGTTGGTGAGCGCCGTGGGGTTTTCGAACGGATGCGCCGAATTGACGTTGAAGAAGCCGCCGCCGTTGGTGCCGAGCATCTTGATCGCTTCCTGCGACGCGACCGGGCCGAGCAGCAGCGACTGGCGCCCCCCCTCCAGCGTCTGCACGTCGACGACGCCGGCCAGCGTCTGCGGCACGCCGCAGGCGATATAGGCGATCGTCAGCACGGCGCAGAGCGGCAGCAGGAGGTACAAGGTGATGCGCGTCACGTCGGCCCAGAAATTGCCGACCGTCGCCGCCTCGCGCCGCGCGAAGCCGCGGAACAGCGCGAAGGCGAGCGCGATCCCGGTCGCCGCCGACAGGAAATTGTGGATCGTCAGCCCCAGCATCTGGCTGAGGTTCGACATCGTGCCCTCACCGCCATAGCTCTGCCAGTTGGTGTTGGTGGTGAAGCTGATCGCGGTGTTGAACGACAGATGCTCGCCGACCGCGGCCAGCCCCTGGGGGTTGCCGGGCAGCACCGCCTGCAACCGCAGCACGGCATAGGTGAAGGCCATCAGCACCGCGTTGAACAGCAGCATGTGCACCGCATAGCGGCGCCAGCCCTGTTCCTGCGCCGGGTCGATTCCCGCCAGCCGGTAGAAGCCGCGCTCCACCGGGGCGAGCAGGATGTGGGCGGGGGTGCGCCGCCCTTCGTACAGCGCGAACAGCCACAGGCCGAGCGGCTTGGCGAGCGCCACCACGATCGCGGTGAAGCCCAGGATCAGGAACCAGCCCTGAAGCGTCATGGTCCGCCTCCCTTCTAGAAGCGTTCGGGGCGGATCAGCACCGCCACCAGGTAAAAGAGCAGCCCCAGCGCGGTGATCGCGGCGAGCCACAGGTCAAGGGTCATCGCGGGTCTCCTCAGGCGTTGTCGCACAGCCGGACGAAGGCGAGCGTCAGCGCCACCAGCCCCAGCATCACGGCGATCCACAGTAGGTCCTGCATCACGGTCCTTTCGGGTCAGAAAGCGGCGGTCAGCGACGCGACCACCGCGCCGCCGGCGATGTTGCCGGTGCCGTCCTGGCCCCGGCTGAAGCTGGGCCGCAGATAGGCGGCGTCGCGGTCCGGAATGTCGGTGCCGACATAGCTGACGTTCACCGTCAGGTTCCGCGTGACGGCGGCGTCGGCGCCCAGCGACCAGTCCCAGTAGCGGCCGGTCGGCGCGACGGCGGTGGCATTGGGGCCCAGCCCGTCCTGCCCACGGCTGTGCCCGATATGCGCCTTCGCGGTCAGCGGCGTATCCGCGATCGCCACCGCGGCGTCGCCCCACAGGTACAGATTGTCGTCGCTGGCGCCGAGATGATCGTACACGCCCGCGGCGGCTGCGGCGCCGGTGTCGTACCATTTGCCGATCGCCTGCTGTTTCGGCGCATAGGCGACGCCCGCGGTCAGCGTGGCGGGGCCGGCGGTGCCGGTCAGCCTGGCATAAGGCTCGGCGAAATCGGTCTTCGCCGCGCCACCGGGATACATGTACCACGTCAGCCCGACGTCGAGCGTCGCATTGTCGGCCAGCCGGGCCTTGTACCCGGCGATCAGGTCCAGTTCCATGTTGGCGCCGCCGAACGTGCCCCAGCCGGCGAGGTTCGATGCCCAGGTGCCGACGTACAGCCCGCTGTCGTGCGCGATGGTGATCCCGCCCTGTACCGCCATGTGGCGGTCCGACTGCGATACGCCGCGGAAGCGATAGTCCGACGCGATCGTCGCGGCGCCGCTGACGGTCACGGCATGATCCGGCGCGGCGGTTTGCGGTGGCGCATCCTGCGCGCTGGCGGTGGCGGGACAGGCGACCGCTGCGATGAGCGCGGCCGCGAGACGAAACGACATACCATACCCCTTCCGGCGCGGTGCCGGCCATGTGGCGGCACCTTCAGGGGTGGGCGATTAGGCGCATGTCGCGTAGCAATTCGAGAGCGATTCCCGCCGATCGCATATAGGCCGCATATAGTCCGGCGATTTTTCGGCGGCGCGGCGGGTGCGGCGGCGGGCTAGCCGCGCGTCAGG